>CACXZL010000051.1 GCA_902772085.1 uncultured Coriobacteriaceae bacterium
TCCTTGCCTTGCGTCTGCTCCGGAGAAACATAGTGCGCGGTTCCCAAAACGCTATTGTCGGCCGTAAGATGACTGTTTTTCGCACGCGCAATGCCAAAGTCCATCACTTTGATGTTTCCATCAGGTTGGACCATGATATTTTGTGGCTTTATGTCGCGATGAATAATGTCATGACGATGTGCCACAGAGAGTGCTTGTGATATCTGTGATCCTATCTGAGCAACCTTACGACAGTCCAGCGCACCATGCTTCTGTATGCCACTTTTGAGATCGGTACCGCGAAGGTACTCCATCACAATGTAGTACGTATTGCCATCTTTACCCCAATCGTACACCGAAACGATGTAGGGGCTTTGCAAAGCCGCGGCAGCTTGTGCCTCTTGCTTGAAGCGAGCGGCAAATGACTGATCGTTTGCATATTGCGGCAGCATGATTTTTACAGCAACGGTACGACCCAAGACCTCATCAAGGCCACGATACACGATGGCCATGCCACCAGTGCCAATCTTATCCTGAACTGTATAGCGCCCACCAAGCGTTCTACCTGCCATCTGCCACTCCTATCGCTTGCGTAGCCCACCCTACGCATTTACAATCACATACATATGTATTGCAGTCCTTGCGCACGGCAACGACCGCCACTCTTTTGTTTGGCATCACGATACCCCCATCGCCTGGATGTTCAGACATTGCGCAAACACTTCACTCGCAACGTATGAAGCGTATCCACGTACATCTTCACCATTGCCTTCAACGCATACCGAAATGGCAAGCGTGGGGTTGTCGTAAGGAGCAAAGCCTACGAAAAGCGAGTTGATGGATCCAGACCCTACTTGTGCCGTGCCAGTTTTGCCCGCCACGAGATAGCCATCCACCCGAGCACTTGTACCAGTACCGCTCGTCACCACGTCGAGCATGGCGTCACCCACTTGGGCAGCCGCATCTGCGCTTATGACCTGGCCTAAAGACTGAGGCTTTGTGGTTGCCATCGTGGTTCCTTCAGGCGAGAGCACGTGATCCACCACATAAGGGTTCATGACAACGCCTTTGTTTGCTATTGCAGCAGCAACGACGGCATTTTGCATGATCGTCGTTTGCGGTCCAGCGGGACTCTCATGCTCGCCTACGGGCTGGCCACAAGCCGACCACGCCGTCTCCCATTCCGTCATTTCTGACGGCACGGGCATAAGCGAAGCGGCACAGGTGAAGTCTTGGCCAAGTGACTTGTCATACCCAAACCCGTTTGCATACCGTACGAGGGTGTCTGACCCGAGCTGCACCCCGAGCTGGCCAAACGCAGTATTTGCCGACAACGCCAACGCAGTGCGCAAGTCAATCTCTCCATACTCCGCATCATGATCGTTCGATACGTCCTGTCCGCCGATTTCCATTGATGAGGGGGAGTCGTAGATCGTGTCAAGAGTGGCGGCATTGGTATCCAACGCAGCGGAAAGCGTGACAAGCTTGAACGTGGATCCCGGCGTATAGAGCTGCGTCGTGCGATCGACTAAGGGACTTGCTTCATTATCGCCGTTTTCTATCACGGATGCGATATCTTCTATGTCATATGATGGACTGGAGGCTTTCGCCAACACTGCCCCCGTAGAAGGATCGAGTACCACCACGGCTCCGCGATAGCCCTCCAACGCAGCTTCAGCGGCGCGCTGCATCTGATAATTGATGGTGAGCACTACCGAAGAACCAGGTATGGGTGTGCCTGCCAGTGAATAGAGCGCGTTGCGCCAATTCGCATAGTTCGCACTTCCTCGCAGCGTGTCGTTCATGCGTGACTCTATGCCAGTCGCTCCAAATCTCGTCGACAGATAGCCGACGGTGTGGGCGGCGACACTCCCGTTTGGATAGACGCGCTGATAGGTGCCGTCCTCTTGTTGAACGCTTTCAGCTAGCGTTTGGCCATCTGACGTGATGATGGCACCTCTCTGCACAAAGCCACTCTTTGCTATGGTGTGATTGTTGCTTGGCATCTGACGATATGTCTGCGCCTGCACCACCTGAATAAACGTGAGATTGGTGATTGCGGCAGCAAAAAGCAAGGTAAAGACGGTAATCAGTGACACAAGACGCTTTCCAAGCGCAACGCGCCCCAGAACGCCGGATTCTGGCGTGTCAAGTCCAAAGCGCCCCCTCACATTGCGGCCGTGCGCCACGGCAGCAACCTTGCTCGCCTTGCCACGCATACTCGGAGCCATCATATCGGCCTCTGATGTGTTTGCAATGAGGACATCCTGTCCCGTTGCTTCGTCACCGGTCCGCAGCAATAGCCCCACGATTATGAAACTCGCCAGCAACGAGCTGCCTCCTTGGCTCATGAACGGCAAGGTGACACCCGTAAGCGGAAGCAACCTCGTACACCCACCTACGATCAAAAACGCTTGAAAAGCGATTGCCGTCGTGAGTCCCACGGCAGTGAAGGCGGACATGTCTGACTTCGCACGAGCCGCCGTGGCAAATCCACGCACAGCGAAGATGATATACAGGATGAGTATCGCAGAACCACCAAGAAGGCCCATTTCCTCACCAATAGCCGAGAAGATGAAGTCTGACTCGACTACCGGTATGAGCGTCGGCAAACCTTTGCCTATACCTGTACCAACGAGATCCCCATCCGCCAGCGAATACAACGACTGTATGATCTGATAGCCCCCATCGGGATTTGCAAACGGATCAAACCAAATCTGAATACGATTGCGCACATGCGAAAACAGCGTATAGCAAAGCACCATGCCAGCTAGTAGCAAGAGCAGGGAGACGATGACATAGCTCACCCTACCTGTGGCCACGTAAATCATTACCACGAGGAACGTGAAGAAGAGCAGAGCGCTCCCGAGGTCTCTCTCAAACACCACGACAAGCAAGCTCACGCCCCACATCGCAAATACCGGTGCAAGCATGCGTGGCTTAGGTAACGCAATGGGTCCAAGACTTCTTGTTGAGGCTGAAAGCAACTCGCGATTCTCTGACAAATATGCCGCCAAGAAGAGAATGATGAGCACCTTCGCAAGCTCGCCTGGCTGGAATGAGAAGGGCCCTATGTTTATCCACAAGCGTGACCCACCGTGCTCGGTACCAAATACCATCGGAATGATCAGCAAGACTACGCCCGCAATACCCAATGTGTATTTGTATGAGGACAGCCTATCCATATTGCGCACCACGATAAGTGTGGCGACCATCGCAGCTATCGATATGAAGAGCCACAACACCTGGTTTACCGCAAGCTCTGGCTTGAGTCGCGTAACAAAGGCGATTCCGAATCCCGAAAGCACGAACGTAACGGGCAAAATCACAGGATCTGCACCAGGTGCAAGAAAGCGAATGGCGATGTGAGCCATAGCGAACGCGACAAACAGTCCTATGGGGACGGCAAGCGTCGCAACCGAGAGCTCAACGTTCATGTTCATGACATACATAGAATAGATGAGCAACACGGGCAGTGCTCCGGCGATGAGCAGCAACAACTCGGTTGTACGGCGCGACACGGAAGTTCTTTCCATGCTAATCACCCATCCTACCCGTCGCAAGCGTCTGGCTTTGCGTAGCTGATGCACGCGACTCGTTCTCCGCTTTCATTCCGTTTGCGGCTGCTTGTTCTGGTGTGGAATCACCGTTTTCCGCTTCGGCGCCTGCGAGCGTCTCACCTTCCTGCTTTGCCCCAGCGGAGCTTTGAGCTGCAGCGGCCGCTTCAGCCGCTCTTGTTTTGTCTGCGTCTATCTGGTCACGATAGCGCTCCACCGTACGTCGGGCCTCTGCTTCATTCGACACGCTTATACCCTCGTCCAGCTGGTGTCGCGTCGCTTCGGGTAGATCGCTTACCGAGACAGACGTGGTCTCGACGACCTCATGCAACCCCAATCCAAAGAAGTCCCCTACAACTCCACGACATATCGCCACGGTGCCGTTGTTGTTTCCTACATACCAAGAGGTACGCACCAGTGCCCCAAACACGACAGCAATCACGACGGTCGCCACCAACGCTATGGCGAGCCAGAGACCTATGGTCTTGTTTCTATGACGGCGGTGCACGTCGGCAAGCCCGTCGTCAAGTACGTCCACTACGATAACGGTAACGTTGTCATGTCCACCTGCCGTAAGTGCAGCGGAGACCAGCGTATCGGCTGCTGCCTGCGGCGTGACACTGGAAATGGCAAGGTCTTCAATGCTCTTGTCGGAGACCATGCTCGACAGGCCATCAGAGCAGATGATGATGCGGTCGTGCGTGGAGACCTCAAGGGTGAAGTGATCTGCATACATGTCGGGATCTGAACCGAGTGCGCGCGTGATAATCGACCTTGACGGGTGTATGCGAGCCTCATCGGCGGTAATCTCTCCTGCATCCACAAGCTCTTCCACATAGCTGTGATCATGGGTGATGCGAACGAGCCTACTTCCATGCAAGAGGTATACGCGTGAGTCACCTACATGCGCAATCGACATGCGGTTGTTTTCTATCAAGACGCACGAAGCTGTACAGCCCATGCCTGGCTTGCCCAAACCATTGATCGAGCCTTCCAGCACGGCAGCATTTGCCGCTTCCACGGCAGCACCAAGCAAAATCTCATCCGCATGCTCGGGAGCACGTTCGGCAATGGTCGCGACCGCGATCCCCGAAGCCACTTCACCTGCCGCATGACCACCCATACCGTCACACACAGCAAAGAGAGGTGCCTTTACCAGAAACGAGTCTTCGTTGTGCTCACGCACGAGACCGACGTCCGAACGGGCTCCCCAACTCAAGTTTTCATTGCTACCGGTAACAGTGTTTGAATCCGCACGATTCTCTACGGGCATCTCATTGCGACCTGGAGCATTTACCGCCTCTACGGGCTGCTCTGCAATGGAGGTCTTCTCTTCGCTCATCGCCGGCTCACCCGCATGATGGTGTCTCCGGTCTGCACCTCGTCTCCGTCACGCAGGGTCACAGGCTGATCGATGAGGTGCCCATTTACCATGGTGCCATTTGTGGATCCGAGATCCTCAAGCACGAGTGCTGGCCCTTGAAGCGTGAAGCGCGCGTGAGTCGCTGACACAAACGGTTCGTCCACTACGATGTCCGAAGAGGGCGAACGCCCCACTACCACTGGGCCAAGAATGTCGACGTGAAGACCGCGCAACTGCTTGGCGCCCTTCTCCACGTCAACAGCCCAGATGGCAGCGTCTCTTCGCTGACCTCGCACCAGACCTATTCCCGAACGCATCGCCGCAAACAAAAACAGGTAGAGAAGAACCACCAGCAGTATGCGGCCTGCAAATAGAACAAGATCAATCATACTATCCTACCCGGAACTCGAGGTTTGTGAGCCCGATGGTGATAACGTCACCACTTTGAAGCGTTGCCTCGTTCACGTCCTGATCGTTAACAAGCGTACCGTTTGTAGAGTTTAGATCACGTATACTCCATGATGTCCCATCATACACAAGCTCGGCATGGCGACGGGATGCGTTGGGGTCGCCAAGTACGACGCAACCCTTCATACGTTCTCTGCCTATCCCCGTGGGAGTATTTATGATCCTATACAATCTGCCCGTAGCCAGATCGTGAAGCGTGCATTGAGTCCCCGCGCGCCGCACTTGATTCACTTGCTGCTGAGTGGTCGCTATACGCAACGAGGCGACCTCTTGCTGCGGAGTTGCCACATGTATCTCGGCGTTGGGTACCTTGGGCTCTATTTTGTTGCTGCCTTCGATTTCCATGGCAACTTCAGTCATATAGCCATCTGGTATTACTTCAAATGGGTCAGGCCCAGACTGCTCTTCCGAGCGGTCTTCTATGGACTCGTATGCCTCCTGAGCATTATCCATCACATCTGGCGTAGAATCACCGCCGCTCTCGTCCTGATCGCCAAATACCATGCTATCCAAGAAATCGCCTCTATCAGGTTCCACGTAGGCCACTTCTTGGGAAATGGGCATAGGCTCCTCTTCGTGAACCGGAATGGGCGTCGGCACAAAGCCCTGATCTGCATAGAAGTCCTGCATGGGAGTAAGGCCCAGATAGGCGTTCTCTTCATCTCTCAATCGGGCAAGCGTGCGTGGATCGATGTTTTCCGCAAATACAGAAAACCTGCCACCACGAAGCGCTGGGTCGGGCATAAACCTTGCGAGTGGACGTCCCACAAAGGTGTAGCCGCGCTTCTTTGCTTGCGCCTCTATAAGCTGCGATATCTCATCCGTTATACGAGGATACATGGGACGCATAAGAGTGTCGTTTTGCTCGGAAACGAGTATGGTATAAAGCGCCGGTGCAGTATCCACGCCGTCGATCACGAAAGTCTCGTCTTCCATTTCGCGTACGGTGCGCTTCGCGAGCCGCCTAAACGAAAAGGGCAGACGCTCGCCCGGTGCGACTTCTTCGAAGATGGCACCTATGCGTTGGTCGAAAATGGTAAGTACGTTCATGCTCGATCATCGCCCTTTCGATTGATGGCGCTTTCGCCCAAAAGGGCGTAAGCAATGCACAGGATTGCACCTAAGAATACCGCAACCCCCATCGCCATACCGTCTACAGAGAAGACAATGCTGGCTTTTTCCATGTGAGCGCACAAGACATATGACAAACAGGCAAGTGCTGCCGCTGCCACTTGACCTATGACCACCATCGGGAGGCTGTTTTTCCGACTAAAGAAGGAGCCGACGAAACCGCTGATGCCACATCCCAAGGTCAGAATCCATGTACGTGGCTGTAAGGCATACACGGATAGGCCTTGCGTGATGGCATTGGCATAGAAGCCCGATTGAATCGAGCAGGTCATTGCGAGATAAAACAGGTGGCCACCGCTGGCAGTCAAGAAGGCAGAGCCTGGAGAAAGCGCAATGCCGCACAGACCCACTCCGGCCAAGGGAGACATCATGCAAGAGGGGAGCAACAAAGACGCGCCCGATAAATCAAAGTTACGACCACATACAAGCCACCACGTCATGCCAGCTACGCCTATGGCAAGGGCGAGTGGAAAGGCATGACTTGCCACCTGCGCCAGAATTGCCCCTGCCAATGCGATAATTCCCAGCATTCCCCCCAAAGGTGGCCATACGGCACAGGCTGCCCCTACGCCACCTATGCCAAATGCAGCAGCCTGCGCAGAATCGGGAAAGATGTAGGGCAGTGTCCTATAGGCAATGAACGCCGCCGTTCCAGCCGAAAGAGCTCTCACTACAGTCGCACCCAACCAGGGAAACCGAATGCTCAGAGGCACGCGCAGCCGTTTCCAGTCTTCTCGGGCATCAGGCTCCTCGTTCTCCTCGGTCTGGGTAAGCAAATCCCTCAGAGACTCCCTGCCCTCTTGCACGTCACCCAAGGCCGCCACGATGTCGCGCGCGAACTCATCGATCGACGACATGCGTACCGCTGGACTTGGGTCAAGCGCACGCAGAAGCGTCTCTTCCACAATGCCCGCCAGCTCGGGCTCCACGCGCGAGAGAGCGGGTGAGGGCCCTCGTTGTATAAGGCTCAACGACTGCTCAGGGGTCTCAGCCGCAAACGGACAGCTGCCAGTAAGGGCTTCCCATACCACCACCGCCAACGAAAAAACATCCGTACGCTCGTCTACCTGCCCGCCTTCTATCTGCTCGGGGGGCATATAGCCAACGGTTCCCCCTCGAGCTCCCCCATAACCAGCGGCTGATGCCAGCGAGGCCATACCGAAATCCGTAAGCTTCACTCTACCGCTGCGGTCGATCATGATATTTGCTGGCTTAATATCCAAGTGTAAGACGCCGTTTTCGTGCGCATACGACAAAGCGGAGGCAAGAGACGACACCACATGTGCGCACTCGTCAAAGGAAAGCACGCCGTCTTCGACCCTCGAAAGCAGCTCTGCCAAATCGAGTCCGTCAACGTACTCCATGATGAGGTAGGAATCCACGCCATCGTCTTCGAAGTCGTGCACCACCACTATATGCTCGTTTGAAAGCCAGCAAGAGGCGCGAGCCTCATTCAGCGCCTCTTCTATAGTGGACGCTTGCAGAGGTGATGTCTCATCCATTTGCAGTGGCATACGCTTTATAGCGACCCTGCGATGCAGGAGTGAGTCCCAGCATACGCTCACCGAGCCAAAGCCGCCGGTATTGTTTGTATCCAGCACTCTATAGCGACCAAGCAAAACCTGAGTAGGCAGAGGCACAGCATTTGCTACGTTTTGTGAGATGTGTGTAGTTCGTTGCACGGTACGTTCCTCTTCATCTGAGAGGCTCATTGTAACGCTTTTACCCATAGCGCGTAAACCATAGGTGAATCAGTAAACGTGCTGCCCAAAATTTTTTCCAAAAAAGTTGAGAAAGAGACTAGACAACCGGCGTGCTGTATGGTTAAATAATCCTCGCAACGGGGTGTTAGCTCAGTTGGTTAGAGCGCCGGCCTGTCACGTCGGAGGTCGAGGGTTCAAGTCCCTTACATCCCGCCATTGTTTATCATAGAACCCCGACTCAGGGGTTCTTTTTTTGTGAAGGGGTTGTTTGCGACACCATGGGCCACGATACGCCACAACCTCATACCGTTCAAATGCGTCCCGTTGCGGTATTTGACTACGATGGCACATGCATCAGTGGCCAATCTGGTCTGCTTATCGCGCGATGGCTTCTTCGGAAGAAGTACCTTTCCCTTCGTTCCGCCGCCGGTCTCGCATGGTGGGGATTCCGCTATAAATTTCACCTTCCCTATCGTGAGGAGCGCTCACGTGAGTTGATCTTTCACGATTTGGCACCACTTGGCTCTGAGCAGATTCATTCCATCATGGTAGATTTCCATCG
>CACXZL010000052.1 GCA_902772085.1 uncultured Coriobacteriaceae bacterium
CACGCCAACACAAACGGCCGCTCCCCGAGCAGCATGCGCAGGGCGCCCTCCAGTCCTGCGGCAAACGTCGCGTGGCTTGCAAGCAGCAGATACTTCATGTTGTCTCCTATCTATGCGTTGCGTGGACAGCTGCTTTCATGAAGTATACTTGGAGCCACCCATTCCACAACCCAAGGAGACGCACATGTATCGCATCGTTGCCACCGACATGGACGAGACGTTCTTGGCCGCAGACCACTCCGTTCCCCAAGCAAACGTGGACGCCATCCTTGCCATGCGCGAGCGCGGCGTGCTCTTTGTTCCGGCGAGCGGAAGGGCGTACGGCTCCATCATGAGCAGCCTGCGCGACCTTCCCGCCGAATGCTTGGAAGGGAGTTACGTCATCTCGTACAACGGCGGCTGCATCAATCGCGTGGGGCAGGACGAGCCGTTGCTGAGCCATCGCATCTCGTTTGAGACCGTGAAGCGGCTCTTTGACTTTGCGGTGGACGCGGGCGAAATCGGCATGCACATCTATACGGTGGATGGCTACGTGTGGGGATGGAACCTCACCGATTCCGAGCAAGGGTACCTTGCGGGGCATATGGACATCGAGGTCTTTGAGGGCGACTCCATCGAGTTTCTCCGTGACGTGCCTCTCGCGAAGTGCCTCTACGTGTACGAGGACCTCGACCTGCTCCACGAGCTTGCGCTGGCGATGGACCCGGCCCTTACCGAGGGGCTTTCCACCACCTTCTCGTCGGGTCGCTACTACGAGTTCAACCCCACGGGGGTCGACAAAGGCGCGGGGCTGCGAGCGCTTGCCGAGATGCTCGAAGTGCCTCTGGAGCAAACGATCGCCTGCGGCGACTCGGCAAACGACATCGCCATGATCGAGGCTGCGGGCGTAGGCGTGGTGGTGAGCAATGCCTCGCCCGATGCTGTGGCCGTGGCGGACTACGTCGCGAAGTCGAGCTGCTCGGACGGCGTCTTCGCCGAGGTGTACGAACGCTTCATCCGTCCGTGAGCCCGCTTTGGCACGTGGCCGGCGCCTATCCTGTCTATTTCTTGTTGGAAAAGCAAGGTTAGGGGATTAACCTTTCTTTTTGGGCAAGAAAAAGAATGGGTGCGCCAGAAAGCTGGCATACTTAGACAAAAGCATGAAGTGACGTCGGGAGGTCATGATGAAACGTTTTGCATGCGGTGCGGCTTCGTTGGCGCTGGCGGGGGCCTTGGCGCTTTCCTTGGGGAGCTGCGCAAAGCCGGCTTCTTCGTCGAGCGCAACGAGCCAGTCGAGCGCATCGAGCCAGGGTAGCGATCCGTCCTCCGTGGCGGAGCGGACCGAAAAGACGGCAAACGATGGCGGAAACATCGACGCTACGAGCACGGGTTCGCAGGTCGCCACTTTTTTTGGGCCGAAGTACATAGTGAGTGATGCCACGGTGAATCAGTCCGTGGACCAGTCCGGGGAGGACTTGGGCCACCAGGAGATATGCGTGGTGGATCAGCCGCAGAGCTGGGAGCGCATCGCTTCTATCGGCTGGGACCGAAACAGCATCACCTTTATGCAGGTCGAGAGGCCGTGGGGAAGTGCCGTCTACCGCTATGAGTACCTGAACGAGGCTGGTGCCAACGCTGAGACGGCGGCACGCGGTCGGACGACCGAGGAGGCCTTCTTTGCCGGAGCGGGTGAGGTTTCGCACACCGAGGTAAACGGCCATGAGATTGCTTACGTATATCTTGGCCAGAGCGTTGTCGGCCCAGGCGGAGAGGGGATGGTCGACCTCGAGGCCGAGGCCGCGGGCGTGAACGTTGCAGCGAGTGGGCGCACTGCCATGGTGTATGCCTATGAGCAGCGGGCAGACAAGTGCTCCTTCGTAGTGACGGCCACGTGTATGGTGGCAAACGGTGCAGATACGCCCTCCGCAGAGCAGATTCTCCAAGATGTCTACGCGCCAATCGGGTTCGTGGATAAGGACGCCCGGGTAGAGGCCGCGTCGTATCTCTCGGATGTCTCGATTTCAAACGCAGACAGTACCGCGAACGTCGTTATAGCTCGCGATGGGGATTCGCTGGTATCGTATACCGAGCACTCGGTGGTCTTGTTGGGCGCCATCGACACGGGAAGCACCGCCCCTACGGCGACATACGACTTTGAGCTGGCTGGTGAGCAAGAAGGCATGGAAGAGTTCGAGGTGGGAGGCCACCGCGTGCGTGCGGCCGTGTCGGAAAGCAAGTGGGAGTTCGAGACGGAGACCGTCGTGGAACGCACGCTCAACGCCTACGTCGACCTCGATGGTGCCACGCTTCACGTCTCCGCGACCTTGGCCGAGGGCGAGGAAGTGCCTGCCGCGCTCGAACGCCTCGTAGGCAGCCGCCTCAAGTAAAAGCCGACGGGGGACGGGTGTCTAACGCGTCTGCCTGTGGCGACAACTGTGCCCGGTGGATACTCAGCATCGCTTCGAAGCAGGACGTGACCATCAATCTGCGCCATCTCATGTCATTTGGCGACGGAAGGTTTGCCATGCGAGTGCTCAACTCCAGCAACGTGGTCCACGACATGCTTGGCCTCATAGCCGAGTACGACATAGCGATGCATGAGCGATATGGATGAAGGGAACCTTTTATGCATGTCGAGAACGCTCGCGTGCAGTTCGAGCTTATGCTCACTCGTTCGATTACGCTTACCCGCGGCATGAGCGCCACGGGTAAGTCTACGCTCGTTGGTCTGTTTGGCTGAACAACAGCAGGGCGGTCCCGCTAGTGGCGTAACGTTGTTTGATGGCGTAGGAGAGTGCCGTCTCAGCTGACTTGCGTCATGCCACGCTAAGATCACGGCCCCCGCACGCAAACAAGCTCGGTGGGCTATACTTTTCCCACCCTGCAAGGTTGACGACCCTGCGTTTCCGCGCAAAACAAGGAGACAGCGTCTATGGCTCTCACTACCGACGACGTGCGCCGCATAGCCGCATATGCGCGCATCGCGCTCACCGAGAACGAGCTCGCAGAGATGACGGCCTACATGAGCGAGGCCATCAAGCTCTTTGAACCCATACGCGCGTATGACCTCGCAGGGGTGGAGCCTACGTATCACCCCATAGGAGGCCTCTCAAACGTGATGGCGGCTGATGTGGCAAACAAGCACGGTCGCTCGCTGAGCGTAGACGCGGCCTTGTCAAACGCGGCCTCCACGCAAGGCAAAGCGTTTCGCATCCCCTCCATCCTCGGCACCGCGGGGGGAGACCAGCGATGACGCGGCTCGACCAGCTTTCGGCAGCCCAAATCGCCTCGGGCGTTGCGGCGGGAGCGTTCTCGGCCACAGAAGTCGCCCGCGCGTCGCTCGACGCCATCGAGGCGCGCGACGCCGAGGTCCAGGCGTTTTTGCAGGTAAGCGCAGACCTTGCGCTCAAGACCGCGACCGCGACCGACGAGCTGCGTGCGCATGGCGCCAAGCTTGGCCCCCTAGCCGGCGTGCCCGTCGCCTTCAAGGACAATATGAACCTCCAGGGCACGCGTACGACCTGCGCCTCCCGCATGCTGGAGGGCTACGAGTCGCCCTATACCGCCACGTGCGTCCAGCGCATGCTCGCCGCCGGCGCCACGCCCATCGGCAAGACAAACATGGACGAGTTTGCCTTCGGCTCCTCCACGGAGTCAAGCGCGTTTCATCCCACGCGCAACCCTTGGGATGCCGCACGCGTGCCCGGCGGTTCTTCGGGTGGTAGTGCTGCGGCCGTTGCCGCAGGCGAGGTGTCCATCGCGCTGGGCTCAGACACCGGCGGTTCCATCCGCCAGCCGGCGAGCTTCTGCGGCGTGGTGGGCCTGAAGCCCACCTACGGGGCCGTGAGCCGCTACGGCGTGGTGGCCTTTGGCTCGTCCCTCGACCAGGTGGGGCCCCTCGGGCGCTCGGTCACAGACGTGGCGATTGCCATGAACGCGCTGGTAACGGGTGGGAGAGACCCGCTCGACTCCACGTCGCAGGACGTGCCGGCGTCCTTCTCGGCGCATTTGGAGGACCCCGTCGAAGGCATGCGCGTGGGTGTCATCCCCGCGCTTATGGAGCACGAGAGCATTGCGCCGGACGTGAGGAAGGGCCTGGCGGACGCCCGCGCCGCGCTGGAAGAGCAAGGCGCACAAATCACGGAAGTCGAGCTTTCCCACATGGCGTCTGCCATCGCCGCCTACTACGTGATCGGGCCGTCCGAGGCATTCAGCAATCTGGCACGCTTCGACGGCGTGCGCTTTGGCTACCAAGAGCCGGGCAGCGCGACCTTGGCGGAGCAGACCGCCCTCAGTCGTGCGCACGGCTTTGGGGCGGAGGCCAAGCGCCGTCAGCTTCTCGGTGCTTACCTGCTCTCTTCCGGCGTGTATCACGAGTATTATTATCCCGCCCAACAAGTGCGCACGCTCATCACTGAAGACTATCGCCATGCCTTCGCGCGCTGCGACGCCATCTTGCTGCCCGTTGCCCCCACGACGGCATGGCACTTTGGCGAGGTGAACGATCCCACTCAGATGTATGCGTCTGACCTCTTCACCATCTCACTCAACATCGCGGGAAACGCAGGCGTCAGCGTGCCCGTGGGCAGTAGCCCTGCCTCGGGCATGCCCTTGTCGGCCCAGCTTCAGGGCCCGGCGTTTCAGGATGCCAATCTGCTGCGCATGGCCCGAGCCCTCGAGCGCGGTATAGCAAAGAAGGGCCTGCACATGCCAGACACCGTTGCCCCCGCCTTCGCGGATCGAGGAGGCGAGCTGTGAAAACAAGCGCGCGCAAGCAGGGGGTTCTCCCTTCGCCACACACGGCGCAGTCTGTGCGTTTGGGCATCCAGATTTACCGAAAGGGGGCATCATGAAGAAGCTCCCCGACGTCCTGCGTGACTGGGAGGCCGTGATCGGTCTGGAGATCCATACCGAGCTCACGGCGCTCGAGACCAAGATGTTTTGCGACTGCCGGCTGAGCCATACCGCTCCGCCAAACACCAACGTTTGCCCCGTATGCCTCGGGCTTCCAGGAGCGCTGCCCGTGCCAAACGAGAAGGCCATCGAGTGCATCGTGATGGCGGGCATCGCGACCAACTGCGAGATCATGGAGCGCTCGCTCTTCTATCGCAAGCATTATTTCTATCCGGACATGTCGAAGAACTACCAGACCACGCAAGGCCCGGTGGCTTTCTGCATGCACGGCCACCTCGACTTGGAGGTGCCCGCCCAAGAGGCCAGGGAGCGCCCGGACTTCTCCGTGCGGAAAGCCCCGGACGGCAGTTATGCGGTGCCCATCCGCATCATGCGCATCCACATGGAGGAGGACGCGGCAAAGATGGTCCATGTGGGTGGGGGAGAGGGCCGCATCGGGGGTGCGCGCGAGAGTCTCATAGACTACAACCGCTGCGGTACCCCGCTCATAGAGCTCGTCACCGAGCCCGACCTGCGAACTCCCGAGGAGGCGAGGCTCTTCATGGAGAAGCTCCGCCAGACGTTCCTCGCGCTGGGCATATCGGACTGTTCGCTGGAAAACGGCTCCATGCGCTGCGACGGCAACGTGAGCATTCGCCGGCGCGGAACGGCGGGGGTCGGCACGAAGACCGAGATGAAGAACCTCAACTCGTTCAAGAGCCTGCATGACGCTCTGGCCTATGAGATCTGCCGACAGGCGGAAGTGCTCGAGGGCGGTGGCGACGTGCGTCAGGAAACCCGTCACTGGGAGCCGAGCGGGCGTCGCACTGTCGTCATGCGTGTGAAGGAGACGGCCGACGACTACCGTATGTATCCTGATCCCGACCTCGCTCCCTTTGACCTCTCCGATGAGTTCATCGGGCGGTGTCGGTCACGTGTGCCGGAGCTGCCCGATGCAAAACGTAGCCGTTACCTGACCGAGTTGGGGCTCAGTCGTCATGACGCCGACCAGATCGCATGCAATCCCATGGCGGCGCGCGTCTTTGAGGAAGCGGTGGCAATTGCACGCGAGATGGCTCCTCTGATAGCGAACGTCATGGTAAACATAGCTCCAACGGCAAAGGCGATCACGTCGCGTCAGGTGGCGAGTCTTGCGCGACTGCTCGCGACGGATGCCCTTACCTTTGCGCAGGCGCGCGAAGTGGCGGAAATGGTAGACGGTACCGACGAGGATCCTGAGACGGTCGTTGACGCATACAACATGCGCCAGAGTACCGACATCGATACCCTGGCGCCAATCGTGGATGACGTGCTCGCAACTTGCGTCAGCCAGGTGCGGCAATACGAGAACGGAAACAAAAAAGTCATCGGGTACCTCGTGGGGCAATGCATGAAAGCCGCGCGTGGCAACGGCAACCCCAAGCTCTTCAATCAGCTCTTGCTGGAAAAGCTCGGGGTGTGACACGGCTGGCTATGCCTCGTCTGCCTCGTCTTTGCCATCTTCGAGGTCTACGATGGCGAGGGTCTTGCCAAGGGGGGCGAGAAGCTTCAGGAGCGTGTTTATCTGAGGGGAAATCTCGCATCCCTCTATGCGGCTGATAACAGACTGCCGGATGCCTGCAGCCTCGCCGAGCCGCGTCTGGGAGAAGGACGCATCGCGTCGAATCTTGGAAAGCCCTTTCAGCAGGCGTTTCTTTTCTCTGTCTACGTAGTTGACTTCTTCGCCAGACAGGTAGAGGTCATCGGCGGTAATGCTTGAGTCACTGCCCCAGGCGAGTTTCTCCCCTCCATCGAGAATGGCAAGCGTACGAAGCGCCCGCTTGTTTTGTATACCGATCTCCTGCAAGAGGTATCGCTTTGATATGCCGTTCTCAAACCACACAACGACGCGGTCGTTCTCCAACGGAATAGCTGCGATTATGTTGTTACCCATACCTATCCTTCTCTTATGTAAACGAAGTCCTACTACCAGGGTTGGCAAAACAGCGTAGTTGAAAGCACCCTGTTTGTGAACCGAACGTCAGGCACTAATTATAGGGTGATTTCTATTTTAATAGAATACGGTTTTCGGCATTTTTTGCCAAGGAAGCCAAACAAACAAATAACGCCACGTTATGGCAGGTAAGACTAGCCAGACGGACGCATATGATAATTCTTTAGGTAAAGTTTTTGTATGACGTGAAGGTTTGCCCGGTTATTTCAAATTGACGTTATTGGATAAGTGTCAACAATACGAAAACAAATATGCAAAGCATCCTGTGGAATCCAGCTAGGCAAGACGAATGCATGCGTATTTTTTCCAAAGTATGCAAAACATCCCTTTCGTTCGAAGGCGGCTGGATGTTTGAGGTATTCGCAAGGTCTTGGGCGCTTCGACACGAATGCGCCGTGCCCGCGTATTTGAACGCCAGGGAGTGGTGAGTCGGACCGTCGCGCACCTTTGGCTGGCTGGTGTTCGCAGTTTCTTCAAATATGACGTATATATACTTATCTCTGTAGACACTGTGAATCCGAGCGGCGGACGTTACAGTTCACCGGCGGACGGACCTGAGAGAGAGAATTCGTTTCTTGAGCTTGTAAGTACGAAAACGGCGTGATAGGCTTATGTCTACAGATAGAGGAGCGATTACGAAGAGCCTTAGGCGAGCCGGCGGGCGTTGAGCCTAGGGGGAGGCGGTAGTTGCCGAACTGGATATCGTGGCGGCGATACCTGGTGGGCCTGTGGGAAATACCCACAGGACTGTCTGCTTGTGGTGGGCACTTGCAGGGGCGCTATCTTAGGGATGACTCGGCGCGTAGACGCCCTCCGTCCGTAAGGTCGCTACCTTGCGGACGTTTTGTTTTGGAGGAGAAGGATATCATGGCAAAAGATGTGCGAAACCTTACGGGGTCTATCGTGGCGTTGGTGACGCCATTCAAAGATGATGGCGAGGTTGACTTTGCGGCGCTCGACCGCTTGGTGGACTTCCACCTGGAAAACGAGACGGACGGCATTTTGGTGCTCGGCACCACGGGCGAGTCTTCGACCATGACCGACGCCGAGGACGTGGCCGTAGCGCAACACGTGATCAATCGCGTGGACGGCGCCATTCCCATCATCGGAGGCGCTGGATCCAACTCTACGACCGAGAGTCTAAACAAGGCCAAGTGTCTGCAGATGGTGGGCTGCGACGCGCTTTTGCTCATCACGCCGTACTACAATAAATCAAACGAAGAAGGCATCTACCGCCATTTCACAGAGGTGCTCGACAAGACCGAGGTCCCTTCCATCCTCTACAACATCCCCGGACGTACGGGATGCTCCATCAGCGAAAACAACGTCGTGCGTTTGGCAGAGCATCCCAACGTGATGGGAATCAAGGAGGCGTCGGGATCCATCTCCTATGCCACGAGCGTTGCGAGGCACGTGTCGGGCGAGTTCCGGATGTACTCGGGCAACGACGACATGATCGTGCCCATCCTCTCGCTTGGCGGATCGGGAGTCATAAGCGTGTGGGCAAACGTCCAGCCGAAGCTTTGCCACGACCTTGTGACGAGCTATCTTGCCGGCGACTGCCAGTCTTCCCTGCGCCTGCAGCTTGACGGCCTTGACCTCGTTCATGCGCTCTTTTGCGAAGTGAACCCCATACCCGTGAAGGCTGCGCTGGCGATGATGGGCCTGTGCGAGGAGAACTATCGCATGCCGCTCTATCCCATGGCCGCCGCAAACCGTGCCCGGCTGGAAAACGTTATGAGGGAGGCTGGTATCATTGGCTAAGGTAGTGGTCGTGGGCGTAGCGGGTCGTATGGGTTCGCTGGTGAAGGCCTCTGTGGAAGCGGAAGACGGCCTTGAGTTCCTTGCGGGCTACG
>CACXZL010000053.1 GCA_902772085.1 uncultured Coriobacteriaceae bacterium
ACTCGAGACCGTGAGGGTCGAGAGGACAGACGAGGGAAGTGCGATAGACTACGCCGCGTACCGTCGGCTCGTGCGGCACCTGCGGGACGGTGGGTACCGGCGCGACTACCACGCGGTGCGTTTGTTGGCCACCTCGGACCTGCGCGTGGGCGAGCTGCTCGGTTTGCGGGTTGAGGATATGAGAGCCGGGTACGCGCACGTGGGGTCTGGCAAGACGGCGCGTCGCGTGCAGTTCTTGGACGTCGTGGCAAAAGGTGCGCTCACGTGGGCGGAGGGCGAGGGCCGTCCGTCCGGGCCGCTCTTCCTCAACCGGTTTGGCGGGACGATTACCTCGCGCGGGCTCGCATACCAGCTCAAACAGAGGGCCGTCGAGTGCGGCGTGGACGACAGCCTCGTGCACCCACAGGCGTTCAAGGACCTGTTCACCCGCTGCTTTCTGC
The DNA here is from genome assembly GCA_902772085.1 of uncultured Coriobacteriaceae bacterium. Lineage (GTDB taxonomy): Bacteria > Actinomycetota > Coriobacteriia > Coriobacteriales > Atopobiaceae > RUG440. The sequence continues at coordinate 441 of CACXZL010000053.1, forward strand.
AGGCAGCTGGAGACGCCCGCTTCTTGGATGAGTTGCTGGGGTAGATTCATCTCGGTCATGCAAGACGCCACCGCATCTCCGGGGCGAGGCCATGGCAATATTACGTCTTGGGGTTCAGCATGGTAGTGCAGAGCAGCGATAAGGCGTAGAGAAGCGACGTTGCGATCGCAAGTGGTCAGAATTGCGATGTCACCACTTTTGCTTCTCGGGCGGATACCGCAAAACTGTCCCGCGGCAATTGTCTGCGTACCGCATCGTCTGTTGTCCGCCTGTTCGGGCGGGAAGCTGTTTTTTTCGTCCTCGCTCACTTCGAAATCGGCGTTCGGGTTTGGTTTTTCTGGCTCCAAAAAAGCGGGCCCTTATTCGCGAGACTCCTACCTGCACAAACAGAGGGTGCGGTACCGCTCATACGGGGAAACCTGCCCCATATTTCAAACCCGAAGGCGTTTTTCGAAGTGAGTGGGAGTAAAAAATCCAGCTTTTGCCACATTTCGGGTTTTCGATGAAAAAATCCAGCTTTTGCCACATTTCGGGTTTTCGATGAGGCGCGGCTGAATCTGCCGGACCGAGTATGAAAGCACGCACGTGCTGAGGTAAGCCATCGCGAGTTATGTGGAGAGGCATGGCCTCAGGAGGCTGGGCTCGCCTCTCGACTGCTCGACTTCCGCCAGGTGGTACTTCAGCGGAACGAGCGAGGCGCGACGGGAGTCGGATTGCCAAGGTTCGCTTGACGAGCCTTCATGGTTTCTCTATGGATTCCGATTATTCTATTAAAAGTAATAGGTCACTTTACACCATCATAGAAATAACTGTGTTATAAATTCATGGTGGAATCGCAGCGACTTTATGATCTTTTGAGTTTCTAAGGGCGAGGAGTGTATCCTACGGTAGTACAATCTTACGCCCATCCACAAGCAGAGGTCTTTTAGCGATCTCAGCTACAGAAGGCGACTTTTCTGTCGGAGAAGAGGCCAGCACACCGAACTCTCCTTGCCGATGTTTTACGGGATGGCTGCAGAGAAGCAAGCGATCTGGGCTATTGATTCCATTGACGATTGCGGGAGGTACGTGTGATGAATTTACCGGTGCCGCTTGGACAGTGTTTTGAGTACGGTACCCTTCGCTCTCTACGTAAGGCAGACGTTGCGCCCATGCTTGAATGGATGCATGACGAAGGGACGGCGAGGCTATTCACGCGCGATTTTCGAAGCGTGACCGAACTGGAAGCAGTCGAGTTTGTCCGCTCGTCATGGGACTCCACCGAGAACGTTCATCTTGCAGTTGCAAGTGCCACTGGATCCTATTTGGGCACTGTGAGTCTCAAGCGGCTCGACTGGAAGAACGAATCGGCAGAGTATGCCATCGCCATGCACCCAGAGGGCCGCGGAACAGGTGCGTCGCTAAAGGGTACTCATGACCTGTTGGAACTGGCGTTTAAAGAGCTTAATCTACACCGGGTTTATCTGTGCGTACGCGAGTCGAACTTGCGTGCCAAACGCTTTTATGAAAAGGCCGGTTTTACATACGAAGGACTGGCTCGCGATGCGATACGTGATGGTGAATCTTTCGAGGGGCTTGAATGGTGGTCAATCCTAAACGGGGAGCTCTAGTCGTCGATAAACCTCGAAGAGTCAAATAAGTACGATGTCGTGGACAACCGCGCGGTTCTGGCTAGGTGCGCCAAAGCACACTGCTGCTGCCAGCGTGCTGAGCAAAGAGGTTTCCGCGCTTCCCTTATGGACGGGATTACCTTCGGATTCAGACGCATGCTCGACTATAGTGGCGTGGCCAGCGCAGTCGTTGATTGCAAGTGACGCATCGATTTTCTTTTGGAGGGTCGCGGCCTTACGGCTTAGCGGCCCTCCTTTTTTCGTGCGGTCGTCATCCGCGATCTAGATTTGGCCTCACCTGAGTGCGACGGCGAGCTGGACCAAAGCCATAGCGAGTTTCACTATGCACAGCTCCTCCAAGCGCGGTCCTCCCATGCCAAGCTTATTCTTGCGTGCCTCTCCCTTGCCGTACAAATGCCAAAAGCGCCTCGCGTATGAAATGAAACACGATGGCCACGAGTGCTCCGATGCTAGCGTATCGGGCAAACGAGAGCGCCAGCGGCGCGCTATAATCTGCGGCCGCAAATTGTACTTGTCCTATGAGATACGGAAGCATCCCCAGTTTGACAAAAGAATAAATGCCATAGCATGCGATGATCGCTGTTACGATACGAAGGGCCCAGAGTTGGACGGGTGCCATCTTGCGTGGTATCCGAGCGTGTAGCCCCACGTGTGCAAAGGCAAGCACAAACATCCAATAAGAGCACACCATGTGTACGCGACGCGCCCAGCCGGCACCTGGCAATGCGGGTAAAAAGCCGAACGCATACTTTGAAAGCACGACGCTGCTTGCGACTTGTCCCACAAAACACGCCACGAGGCCCACCAGCGCAATCACCTGCAGTGTGCGAAGCAAGTTGTACCGCCCACGCAGGATGGAACCCAGCCATCTGTGGTTTTGAACCATATGCACCACCATGAGCACAAAGAGCGCTGCGCCAAGCCATTCGTGAGGGACTTCCTGGACGAGCGCCGTTGCCATGACTGCCACCAGCGCCAAACTCATCGTGATGTCCACCGCGATCTTCATCGACTGCCTTCGCTTCATGTGTACTCCTCTGGGCATCCTGTGTTACACTCTTGCTGTCGATTGTACGGGCAGGGGCCCGCAAAGCTGACAGTTCCTCCGTCCCCCTATCACACCTTCCCCTGTCACAGTTTGAGAACAACCTCAATCGACGGGTCAACAAGGGCGGCAAAAGCTTTGCCGTCGCTTGGGGAGCCGGCCACGGTACCGTAGTGCTCGGGAATCGCGACGGCAGGTCTCAAAGCATTCACAAAAGCAGCCGCTTCGCGTACGTCCATGGTGTATTTCCCGCCCACGGGCACGAGTGCTATGTCGCAGCTGATGGAACAGTTCTCGTCCAAGCCGTCGGTGTCTCCGGCCACGTATACGCGCATGTCATCCATCTCAATCACGTATCCCAGCCACGCATTCCCTTTTGGATGAAAGGCCTTCGAGACGTTGTATGCGGGAACAGCCTCGATTCCGATTCCGGGAAGGGGCGTTGCGTGTTCGCCCGGAGTGAGAAACGCCACGCTCTCATCTGAAAAGCCAGCGCCGATGAAATCCGTCATGCCGGTGCCTGGCATCACGAACGCGGTGTGAGCTGTTCTGACCTTCGCGATGTCTTCGGGTGAGAAGTGGTCGAAGTGCGTGTGCGTGATGAGGATGAGATCCGCGTCGTGAGGCGCCGTCTGGAATCTGTACGGGTCGACGTAGATAACCGTCCCCTGCGAAGACTGCAGGCGAATCGAACTGTGCGTATTGATAGTAATGAAACCGGTGTCCATGCTGTCCTCCAAGCGCTCGACAAAACAAACCAGACTATGAGTATACGCTTCACCAGTATGGCCATATCATATGATTTGTACCGATACTATGAGGCTGCGACATGTGTCAGTTCCTCTCTGTCTCACCCTTGTTACCAAAACTGCCCGCGCTTCGGTGCGGGCAGTTTGGATAGTTTCATCGGTTGCTAAGAGCTATGAATTCTGAAACAACCACTCCATGACGGCGATGCAGCGGTACGCATAGTTGAACGAAGCCATGTGGTACGACGCTCCGCCCATGCCGCCGGCCGCTCCACCAGCGCCGTCTGCTCCGCCAGCCCTGCCGGACGGTCCGCCAAAGCTGCCTCCCGGTGCATTTCCTTCGCCAGCAGGTCCACCGGTCCCGCCACCTTGGACACCCGAGCCCGCTTCGATGGTGCCAGTCTTCCAAGAAATGAAGTTTGCCTTCTCGCCTTGTGCAAAGAGATCGCTCGCGGCGGCGGAGCGCTCGTCGGGCGTCCAGTTGCCGTCCCACTGCGCGGAGGCGAACGGTACGGAGTCAGCTTCAAACATAGCCTCGACCTCAGACATCCCGTTAAAGGCGCTGGTGTCGTCCTCGGCCGCGAAGTACACGAAGCGTTGGCCTTCGAGCCCTTTGAGCGTCGAGACGTCCCACTGTCCGTCCACAAGCATGCACCCTGCATAGAGGTCGGGGTATTCGGACGCCAAGATGAGCGTGGTCATGCAGCCCATCGACTGACCCGTGCCGTAGATGCGGCTTGCGTCTACGGCGTAGTTGCTTGCCACGGAGTCGATGAGACGCTTGGTGAGCTCCACGTACTCGGTGGTGGTGTAGCCACTATGGTCGTCGAGAATCGTCTCGGGGTACGTGGGCACGCAAACGATGGTGGGGTTGGCAGCTTGCCACTCATCGGTAGCCCAAACAAGTGCGCCCAGGCCTTGCGTGAGCGAGCGGCTCGCGTCGTCGCCCGTGCAGCTGGAGTCCGCTATGAAGACGACCATGGGGTAGCTGCGTGACTGGTCATAGTCCTTCGGCAAAAACATGTTGTATGTCACGGAGAGCCCGGTGCTTGTGTCGGTGTACGTTTCCTGCGTGAACTTGTCTGCATACGCTGCCACGATGGCGTCTTTGTCTTCGGCGATGGCGTTGGACACGGTGCCGACGGAGTTTGTTTGGGATGATTGCGCGGAGGTATCGCGTGCCTCTGAAGATTGGCTGCTCTCGACTGTCGATGCGCTTGAAGCCTGACTGGAGGATGTCCCGCCAGTGGCTTGAGACTGACCGCATGCCGCCAACGGTACGCATAGCATGGTAGCGGCAAGCAAGGAAACTAACGTTTTGCGCATGGCTGCTCCTTTCGGATGGGGTATTTTATAGAGCGGACCACCATCCGCAAAACAATGCAACTGCAACTATCATACCACGGGCAAGCAGTTGGGCAGACGAGCTTCTCGGGTTGGCTCGCAAGGGCTACACCGTTGCTGATAACGACAACGTAGCCGCAGCCGGAATAAGCCGTGGACTGTTCAGCTGCGCAACGAAGGGGCCCTGGATGCACGCCGGGATTCGCGTGCATCCAGGGCCCCCTTCGTTGCGTGCTCGTCACTCCGATGGTTACAACGTATACGTTCCGAATCCGGCGATTGCCTTGTCGATGGATGCCTCGCCGTTTGCCACTTGGTAAGCTGCGACACGGTATTGGATGGTGGCCTCATCCGACAGACCGACTTCGTGGGTAGCGATGATCCGGCTTGAGTCGATCGTGCTGAACGGGGCGTACAAACCGTCGTAGGCAAGGTCGGGCGTTACCGTGATCAGGTGTTTTGCGCGCGCGATGTTGTTGAGCTCCTGCGGATTCATCAGGAAGCGCATGAACTCGTTTGCCATGTCGAGGCTCTTGCTGTCCTTGTTTACCGCAAATTGCACCGAAGACTTGTCGAGCAGGGAGGCGCCTTCGTCGGTGAGCGTGAGCGGATGGAGGGCGTACGAGAACGGATGGGCGGTGAACGCATCGGACTGGCTCTCGCGCTTGGCCGTGCCCGATGCCGTGTCGGCCGAGCACAGCGCCATGGGGATGTCGCCCTCAAAGAACCTCAGGATCAGGGCGTTGTAGCCATCCTTAAGCTCGTTGCATACATCGAGGTTGAAGCACCCCTTCTCCATCATGTTGCTTACCTTCTCGAGGACGGGTTTCATGTATTCGCCAGCCGAGGGGTCGAGTGCGTTGAGCTTCTGAACCATTTCGGGGTTCTTGGAGGCGTCGCCATACATAAGCTCTCCGACGAGGTTGCCGTACGCGGACGGCACATTATAAGCCAGGATGGGGGTGGGATATCCGGCCTTGTTGAAAGCGCTGCACGCTGCCAGCAGCTCCGTGTAGGTCGTCGGAACGCTGATGCCCTCTTTCTTGAAGATGTCCTCGTTCACCAGAATGCCGGAGGTGCTGGAGAAGATGGGGACCATGGGGCATGCCCCCGTCTTGTCTTTGCACAACAAGCTCGGACGCACGCATGACAGGTTGATGTTGAGCGCCGGGTCGGAAAGGTCCTCGGTGTGCTCAAACAGCGCTGCGTAGTTGTTTGACTCCAGCATGAAGTCTTGCGCGAAGAAGATGTCTGGTGCGTTGTTTGAGCTCAGGGTTGTGGAGACCACGTTGTTGTAATCGTCAAGCTTGGTGTAGCTGAGCTTTACGTCGGGATAGTATGCATTGAACTTGTCGAATTCGGCTTCGAGAGCCTCGAAATTGTCGTAGCTGCCGACCACGGAAAGGGAGCAATCTGTGGCAGTGTCGAGCGCGGGAGTGAAGCTCTTCTGCTCGCCCGTCTGCCCCGAAGACACCTCGGAAGATCCCGATGGTGCGGTGCAGCCTGCCAACAAAACCAAGGCGAGCACAGCTGGCAAAACGAATAGGCAGCGTACGATAGACTTTCTCATTGTTTGTCCTCCTTCACCTTTCTGATCTCTTTCAAAACGAGCTTTATGTCGAGCGGCTTGGCGAGATGGCCGTTCATGCCGGCCTCCAAGCATACTGCAACATCTTCGGAAAACGCGTCTGCCGTCGTTGCAATGATTGGGATTGCCGATATCCGGTCGTCAGGCAGCGCGCGGACGGCCTTCGTGGCCTCGATGCCGTTCATGACGGGCATCTGCACGTCCATAAACACGAGGTCGTAGTCACCTGGCTGCGACGACGCGAGCAGGTCGACCGCAATTTGGCCGTTCTCAGCTCGCGTGGCCACGATGCCATACATGTCGAGCAAGACGTCTATGATTTCCCAGTTCATGTCGTTGTCCTCGGCGACGAGCACGCGCATCCCCTCGAGGTCGGACTGATCGTCCTCGTTGGTGACGGACGTTGATCCGACGTGCAGCTGCTCGTTGATTGCGCGATACAGCGTTGACTTAAACAACGGCTTGGATATGAACCCGTTTGCGCCGGCTTCCTTTGCGCTCTCCTCGATGTCGGACCAGTCGTAAGCCGAGACGATGATGACTGGTATCTGGTCTCCCGACAAGGCACGCACGCGGCGCACGACCTCGATGCCATCCATCTCGGGCATCTTCCAGTCGACGATGACGACGCTGTAGCCATCTTGCAGCTTGTGCCGCGCCTCCGCCATCTCGAGTGCCTTCGCGCCAGAGGAGGCGACCTCGACGCGCGCGTGGAGCGCGTCGAGCGCCTGCTGGGCGGTTTGGAGAAGGGATGTGTCGTCATCGACGACCAGCACGTCGACGGATTCCAGCACCATTTCCTCCATCTCTTGCTCTGCGATGGGCACGTCGAGGGTGACGGTGAACGTCGTTCCCTCGCCGAGCCTGCTCTGGCATTCGATCTCTCCTCCCATGAGATCGACCATCTGCTTGGTGATGGCTAGGCCGAGCCCCGTGCCCTGCACCTTGTTTACGCGGCTGTCGGTCTGGCGCGAGAACGACTCGTACATGTGCTCCATGAACTCCTCGCTCATGCCCATGCCCGTGTCGGCTACGCGGTAGACCAGGCGCACCGCGTTGGGCACGTCGCTCTTCAGCTCCTGCAAGTCGACGGAGACGCTTCCACAAGCTTCGGTGTACTTGAGGGCGTTCGACAAGATGTTGATGAACACTTGGTTGATTCGCAGCTGGTCGGCAAAGAGCAGCTCGTGCTCAATGGCATTGACGCGGAAGTGGAAGTCGATGCTCTTGTCCTTGACCATGGGCTGCGAGATGTTGACGAGGTTCTCGGTCACCTCTGCGATGGAGAAGACGACCGGCGTGAGGGAGAGCTTGCCGCTCTCCACCTTCGAGATGTCCAGGATGTCGTTGATGAGCGTGAGCAGGTGGTTGCTTGCGAGCCCGATCTTGCGCAGGCTGTCATTGACGGCCGCTGGGTCGTCGACGTTGCGTTGCGCGATGGTCGTCAGGCCCAGAATCGCGTTCATGGGCGTGCGGATGTCGTGGGACATGGTCGAGAGGAAGTCGCTCTTGGCGCGGTTTGCCGCCTCGGCCTCCCTCGCGGCCTCGTCTAGGCGTACGTTGAACCAATTCATGAAGGCCATGTCGCAGATGAGCAGGAACAAAAGGGCGCAGGCCACCCCACCGATCAAGAGCCAATCGACGGTGCCTTGATGCAAGCTGCTCGATCGGATGTAGTTCAGGATGGTCCAGCCTTCGTTTGCGCTGATTGGCACGTACGCTATCAGGCACTTCTCGCCACTCGAGTTGGTCATAAAGAACGACCCGCTCTGCGTCGCCAGGCGCGTCCTCAGCTCTTCGACACCGGCGGCATCAATCCGGTTGTACGATTTGTAGAACTCGACGAAGTTGTTGTTTTTGTACTCGTGGCCTTTGATGACATAGTTGCTGTCGATATCGATGAGCGAGACTTCGGCGTCACTGTACCGGTCGATGGGAAACACCCATTTTTTCTGGAGATTGTCCGTGGGGATGACGCGCAGGAGGAGCGCCTCGCGCCGCTGCGATCTGTCGCTGGAATCCACGAGTGAGACCATGCTGCAAAACGCGAGCGACTGAATGCCGCTCGATGGGTTGGTGTAGGATCGCGAGACGCTGATGGCACCGTCCTGCTCGACCACTTTGTCGAGGCGTATGGGGAGGCCGATTGCTTTGTACGACACGGCATAGTCGTCTTGCGTGCCCGTCTTGGGGCGCGTCGAGAGTCCCGCAAGCGAGCCGTCATCTGTGAAAACGACATGCGCGGCGTCGTCTGGCGACACATGGGAAGATCTGATGAACGACACCGCCTCGTCAATGGTCAGGGACTTGCTGTTTATATAGCGCGCCCATACGTTGCAGATGTCCTGCTCGCTTTCGAGGTAATTCGCCGTCACCTGCTCCATGGTGACGGTCGCCGTCTCGAATTGGGCCACCTCGGAGGCAAACGACTCGTTGGCCACACGCTGCGCGTATAGCAAAACGAAACCTAAGATTGCGAGCATGACGGCAACGTTTACCAGAATTATCAGATATCGCTTGTTCGCTGTTTTCATCTCGAGCCTTTTCCGCATTGCTTAATGTATTATCTCATGCTTGGTCCGTTGCTGCAGCGAGTTTGGACGAAGATGTCATGAATCTC
>CACXZL010000054.1 GCA_902772085.1 uncultured Coriobacteriaceae bacterium
TGAAAAGAGCACGAGTACAACACCCAGAAGCTCACGAGCGGAGAGGGTGCCCTGAAGGTGGCCGCTTTGTATGGGGCGAACGCGTCGGGCAAGTCGCAATTCGTCAAGGCGTACGCATGCTTCAGGGACCTCGTGCTCAATTCGTTCAGGAAGTCTTACAAAATCGCCACACGCGCCGAGGAGAGTAGGTCTGTCTCGACCGAGAGAAGCTTTCTAAGGGAGAACTACCACCCCTATCGCTTCTGCAAGAACCCTCGTGACACGGAGTTCGATGTCGTGTTCGAGATGCCGGAGGCAACGTATAGTTATGGATTCATCTACAACGCGGCCGAGATAGTTGCCGAATGGCTCTACGTGACGAGCAGCACCACCAAGCGCCAGTCCACGATCATCGAGCGGTCCACCGACATTGGCATCAGACTCGGTGCGTCCGTGAGGAGGGAGTGCACCAAGTACGTTCCGAACATCTCAAACAACGTGCTCGCACTCTCCTTCTTCAACAGCCTTGCGTTGAAGACCTCGGTCTTCAACGATGCGGCAGACGCAATCTACTCAGTGCTCCCAATCACAGGTCTAATGGGTGGCGCGGAGGTCAATAGCTTCCTCCGCCTGTATTTCGGCTCGCTCTATTCCGACGACATGAAAGACTGACTCATCGGATACCTTAGGAGCATGGGCCTCGGAATCGTCGATATCACTGTCGAAAAACGCAACGACGACGTCATGGTCTGGATGCATCATGTGGGGGAAGATGGCGACACCTACAAAATTCCGATCGATCTGGAGTCGGAAGGGACGAAGAAAATGATCGCACTGCACTCCTTGATCGTAAAGGCAACAAGTCAGGATGCCGGGCTGATCGTTGACGAGCTCGACGCCGAGCTCCATCCCCTGCTCCTGCGACACTTCGTAAGCAGGTTTCATGGTCAGGACGTCCGTGCGCAGCTCATCTTCACGACACACGACCTCTCCCTCCTCGACAAACGCTATCTGAGGCGAGACCAGGTGTGATTCTCCGCGAAGGACGGTGCAGGGCACTCTGTGCTCAGGTCCCTCGCCGACTTCAAGGTACGCAACGACTCCTCGTTCGGGGACGCCTACCTGGCCGGAATCTTTGGCGCGATTCCAAACATAGCAAGGAAGGGAGAGGACGATGGGAACCGATGATCTCTTCAAAAAGCGACGGGCGAAGAGGAAGGCCCGAAAGGTGGAGACCATAGAGCCGAGGGCGGACTCATACCTGATCGCCTGCGAGGGCGAGAAGACGGAGCCTCTCTATTTTGACGCCATTGCCAAGGAGGTCAAACGCAAGCTTGGGGGAAACCTCGACGTTCCCATCATCAATACGTTTGGAGAGGGACGCGAGACGGTGAATCTGGTAGAGAAGGCCATCGAGCTCGTGAACCGCGCGAACACAAACTACCAGCACGTGTGGGTGGTGATGGACAAGGACGACTTCACCGACTTCGACGAGGCGATAGAGATGGCGCGAGCGCACGGGTTCGAGGTCGCGTGGAGCAATCAGCGCTTCGAGTACCAGCTCTACCCGCACTTCTTTTTCAGCGACTCTGCCCTCCACAGAAACGATTGGATGAGCAAGCTGAGCGAGATCTTTTCCAGTTGGGGCATCCGCGATGAGGGATATGAGAAAAACCTCGACGACCTGTATGAGATCGTCTCGACCTACGGCGACTTTCCCCGTGCGCAGGCGAACGCGCAACGCATGCGTGAGAGGTTCAGCGACGGCAGGCCTCCGTCGCTGCGCGACCCCTGCACTACTGTGGACCTGCTGGTGGGTGAGCTCAGGCGGCTGTGCGAACGGGACTGAACGTGGGCCTGTAGGCCAAGGAGATGAATCGAAAGACCTGGCCCAAGCTCAAGGTACCAGACGGGGTCGCGCAGCTCCTGCGCTTCGGCCTCGCCATCTGAGCCCTGTCAAGATAGTGGACAAGTTTTCCGATTATTGGCCGTCGTCATGGCCTCCGGTTCATAGGGCATCCCCGCCTCGAAGCGCGCGAGGAACTCGCCATGGCCTCGCGGGCACGAAGCCGATGCATCTGGCCTCACAGGCGCCGCGCGCCGTCCATCAGTGGAGAAGTCAGGCATTGTGCGGTAAGGGAGACCCAGTTTCAACACCTTCGGCAGGACCTCCCAGGTCCGTCAATTCGGGTCATATCGCCTGTTCGAACGATCAGCGTTAAACTACTGAAGCTGGATTAGCTACAACGGATGACGTTTGGAGGCCGACATGCAACCATCTAGTCCTTTCGTCTACAACAAAATGATAGACAAGCTCTCGCTCGAGTTCGACCGACAGCTGGACGAGATGTCCATTGTGTATAACTTCGACTATGGCCCGGAGTTCGAAATCGCCGTGTGCGAACTGCTGCGCAGAATCCTGCCGTCACGATACGGGATATGCCGAGGATTCGCAATTGACAAGGACGGCAAAACCGCAGGTGACGACATCATTATCTATGACACTTTTCGCTCCCCAACCCTGCGTTTCCTCAATCGCGAAGACGACTATGCGAGAAAGAACCAGATTCCTGTGGATGCCGTGTATGCATACATCGAGGCCAAGCACACGCTCGACTCGAACACTTTCCCCAAGGCAATCAAGCAGGTGAGGAGCTTCAAACGGCTGTGCTACACGCGTCTTCACGAGTACAACGCAGCCGCTAAAGCGTTCCTCAAGAGCGGCAACGGGCTTGACGGGGCACACATCTTCGACAACGACTACAGCAGGATAAATGGCTGGAACCCCATCGTCACCACGCCGGTGTACTCGATGATCCTTTCGCGAAACTACGCTGGTATGAACGCACGAAAAGATGGAGGAGACAACGATTCCAAAGAATTCCTGAACGACAGCATAGTGGATTACTTTGACCGTAACCCCGCAGAGCGTTTTGACATCTACAATCCGGACTCGATAATCGTTGGCAATCACTCGACCGCCTTTTGCGCATGCTATCCCCCGAAGCAAAGCGACGGCACGCCTGACACCGTGGAAATCACGAAGTTCTACACTGGCGTCGATCCGCTGTCGTGCTATCAGGTAGATGACACAGGCGAGAAGTCCTTTGGGCTTGCCATCTCTCATCTCATGATGGCGCTCGACTACATACAACTTGGGTCCATACCGTGGGATAGGGTTTTCAACACCGCGAAAATACCCGAACAAGAGGTGCGCGACGGCCTCGTCTCAATCCTGAACAACACGCTGGTTTAGACCGGGTCGTTTTAGGGCAGCACGATGAGCGACAACCCGTTTTGGTAGGTGAACTCTGAACCTTTAGAGTAGGTACTTCTTGCGCCTGGGTTTCTAGAGGAAGTACGACTTCTCCGTCCCCCTGTGAAGCGATGACATCGTTGCACCATTCAAAGCCTCCAGCAGAGACCACCTTGTCAAGTCAAGCCGAAACGCAAAGACCAGCCGAGGACTGGTTTTCCCGGTGCAAGTGGGTGAAGCATTTCTCGAAGACCGACTGTTCTGGCGCATGGTACAAGGACGTCGAATCCATGGTTCTGGCATACGTGAGTTCCGAATACCCGAACCTGAACTACGTGCAGGCGGTGGACGAGTGGCCTTCCGGGAGCAAGGTCAAGCTAAGCGGCGACTTGCGGGCTGCGGTGAGTTGAAACGTCACGTCCGCTTGCCGTCTCTCGCCACCGTTCGGGTGGCGTTTGCTGGCTTCGCCGCCGCGCGGACTCGCTTGCTGGGATCGCGCGACGGCCTCCGGCACCCCGTCCCAGTCAAGGCTGGATTTTTTGGCCCCGCTCACTTCGAAAACGGCCTTTGGGTTTGAAATTCCGGGCAGGTTTCCCCGTACGGGCGGTATGGCACCCCCCGTTTGCGCAGGTGGGAGGCTCGCGAATAAGGGCCCGCGATTTCCGAGCCCCAGATTCCAAACCCGAGGGCGATTTTCGAAGTGAGCGAGACTAAAAAATCCAGCCTCTCGCCCCGACTCCTGGCGCCCTGATTATTGGCGTGCGACGTTTGCACTGGTCCACCCGTTGCTTGCGTTCCCAATAGCATCTTTATTTGCATCTTGTGACGCGACATGTTATTGCGGTGTAGGCGTCGACGCGTGCCATGTCATCCAGCCATCATCGACGACGGCCAGTTTTCAATGTGCCTCGAGGACAATCCTTGCCGCGACGCTCACGCCATACGCGCGATGCGGGCATGCTGGGACGACTTGTAGCCCAACCCCCACCTGTATGGTCGAGAAGCGCTCGCCCAGCACACCTCCCATCATCCCCGTACGTGGGGATTGACGACAAGACCTCCGTGAGAGTGGTGCAAACCAATACAAAGATAACTTGTTCCATTACGATACCGTTGGTGGAATGGCGGCATGGAGATTGATGCCGCCACAAGGAAGAGGGGCGAAACCGTCCCGCCCATGCTGGACGAGTCGCAAAGGAGGCGCTGCCTCGCCGCCGAGGCGGAGTCGCTCGGGCGCGGCGCTGACCCGTCGTCGGCTCCCGAGGGCAGGGTGAGGCGCGAGGGGGGCGGAAGGAAGCCCATCGAGGAGACGCAGCCGGGCATCATCGAGACGCTGAAGAGGCTGGTCGACACCGACTCCCACGGCGATGAACGTCCGCAGGTACGAGAGGGGCATCAAGGTCAGGGACAACAAGATGGGCTCCATCGACATCGCGCGTGACGCCTTCCACGGCGAGTGGAACTACGTCATCCGCCCGAGGCTCCAGCTCGACCTAACGGGATAGTTTATATCTGAACGGTTCCTAACGGAATAGTTTATTTATTGACAGCTCCTTATCATCTTTCCTAGTATTTTTCGAGGAGCCCAATGCTCACACGAAGCGCATACCGTGCTGAGACGATTTGACAGCGAAGTGCCTTTGCTAGGGAGATAACGGTTGGACTGCCCAAAATCTTGATATAGAACGTAGGGGAGCCGAATGCCTCGCGCGCCGTACGAGAACCGCTGACTTTCCGTCGGGGAGGCTGACGACGCTGCTCGTGGCGAGTGCGATCAACACCAACCCCGTCACCTCCTGACGCTTTCGATGACGGCTGGCCCCGCCATACCCGAAACGATCGAGCAGCTCGAGACCCAGGCGAACTACCGCCGACGCATGGACCGCGGCGACAGGGGCTACACGGAGGCGAAGCTCGGGGAGCTCGCGCCCTACGTGGGCGTCCACGCGCTGCAGACGTCGCAGCCTTCATCCGGGCGCGACGCCGAGTCGGCCTTCTCCCTCTACAAGGGCCGCCGGACGGTCGAGACCCACTTCGACCACTCCAAGAACGGCCAGGACGGCCACACGCCCTGCCAGCAGGACCACTGCCGCCAGCAGGGCCTCGCCTTCGTGATGCCGGTGTCGGGGCCCATAGAGTGCGAGGCCAGGGCCGCGATATCCAGGGCCGGTCTCGGCATGCCGGTCACCGACGCGCTCATGGACGCTCGCGCCGCCAAGGCCGACGGGCTCGGCGACGCGTGGGCCGTCAACAACTGCCTGAAGAAGCGGGACGCGAGGTTCAGGCGGCTCGGGGTGGCGCTGGAGGCAAGGCCGGATCGCAAGGCCTGATGGAGATGGCTACCCAGAAATCCGGATTCTTGCGGCTAGGGATGGCGCGAGGGATGCCCTTAGCGGTGCTCGCAGATCTCGGGGTGGCGTTTGGTGCCGAGGGTAATCGCTGGGAGAGCCTTGGATTCACCGGTTCGCCGAGCTCACGGCCCACGGGCTGGAAGGCCGTCTTTCACGGGCTGGTCGGATGCTCCCTCGCCCTGGCTGTCCTTGAAAAGTGCCGATGCAAATTGAATGCAAAGATATGCACACCATATACCGTGCAAATGCACACTTATCATGCTAAACTACGCATAGCAGAAAAAGCTGGAATCTGCTATGGGCCTTGAAAACTTGTGCGCAAGAACCGCATTTCCATCGGCATGAAAGGAAGTCCCATGCGCACACGATGAAAGGAATATGAACAACCATGGAGACGACCAACGTTACGCTAAGGATGGAAAAGGGACTCAAGGAGGATGCCGATCGGCTGTTCAGCTCACTTGGCCTCAGCTTCTCTACCGCTGTTAACCTCTTTGTTCGTAAGGCTCTCCGAACCCAAAGCATCCCGTTCACGGTGTCGACGAGCGGCGTGGACACGGTCGACGGTGCCAGACTGGCGCTGCTCGAAGAGCTTTTTGCGTCTCCGGAGACACTTGGCAAGCTTGCGGCGATTGGAAAAGGCACCCCTTCCTCTTATGGATCAGTGACAAGCATAGAGGAGGCGGAGCAACTCATCAACTCGACGCGGGCTTAGGATTCCTCAAAGGCTGAATCGCAAGTAGAGTTCTATGGCCACGATGTGCCACCCGAAAAAGTGACGGCGCGCTATGAACGCACGATGAGTCTTCTGCCCGACTACATTCGGGTTGCCGACTTCTTGGCGGCTTACGACAACAGCGAGGATCACGAGCGAGGGGATGGGGAGGGTCCGAAGCTGCTCCTCGTCAAAAGGGGCGAGGATATCGCGATTACAAAGCAAGGTCGGCAGTCGTCATGGCTTATGAAGCACGCTGACCGGATTATGACTCAATAAAGCGTCCTCTCATACCGGTCGCACACAAGCTGGAAAGGTACATAGACGCCCATGCCTTCCGTCGGATGATCCCGGGAAGGGCATGGGTGTCTGTTGCTTACGTGACGGGACGATACGGGGGCGGGAAAACCCAGCAGCAACCGCCGTCCCCCATCGCCCCATAGACCGGATCGTCCGTGGCCGGCCCCTTGTCGCAGGGCATCCCACCTTGCATCAAGTTTACGAATGCGTCTGCCACCGCACATGAAAGCACCGCGGAAGACGATGGGCAGGGCTCGGTGGAAATCCGGCGTGAAACGGCAGCCAGGGCCATTCGAGGGAGAAACCCTGTTTCATGATGGTGATCCAGTCGCGTTTTCCGTATAGAAACCGCACGATATAGACCGTGCGGTCTTCTCCGGAGATGACGTAGAAGGAAATGTGGTTCTTGACTGGCGTGAGGCGGATGCCCCAGGCTTTCAGGACGGGGTCATCGGGGGTCATCGACAAGGGCAGGCTTCTCCGGGAAGGCGGAAGGCTCGCCGGTCTTCTTTCCCGCTTCGTCAAGCAGGCCATCAGCAGTCTGCGGATTGTGCGGCACGTATTCGACGCAGTCGGCGGCGCCGTTCAGATCCCTCTCGGCGGCGCGGGTGATGCGAATGTCGCAGCTCATCTCTTCCGCCTCGCTCTGACGTCGGAAAGCGCCTCGGAAAAGGGCGGGTGCTTCCAGACTTGATAGTATGCATGTGCGCATCCCTTCCCAAAGAATGGTGCGACGTTTTGGCGACCTCGTTACGCCCGCTTGCCGAGGCGCCGTTCATGTAAAGGGCTTTCCGTATAAAATATACGGCATTGGATCGCGAAGGGCACTCAGGCCAACGAAAGGAAGGGAAGATGCTGAAGAGTTTTTCCGTCGAGGGATACCGAAGCTTTCACAACAAGGTCGTCCTCGACCTCGGCTCGCCCCACGACTACGGCTGGCACAACGACCCGGCTGCCAATGACGCGTATATCACGGACGGGGTCGTGAGCAACGCACTCGTCTTGGGAGGCAATGCGACTGGCAAGACAAACCTCGGCCGAGCACTCATGGACGTGAGGAACAATTTCTCACGAAGGGGGCCGTGGCCCATGCGCGACGAGAGCGACCCCTCGTTTATCAACGGGGACCTCGACGGCGACCATGCGAGCTTTGAGTATGAATTCATAATCTCCGGGCAGGATATCGCCTATCGCTACGAAAAGGACGGCCTGCAGCGCATCGCCTATGAAAGGCTGCGTGTCGGCCAAAGCACCATATTCGAGGTGGATCGCACCAACGACATCCACGACTTCGGAGGGATGGGGCAAATCGGCGCGACGGGGCTGAACTGGGACTTCTCGGACGAGGAGCTGAGCGTCCTCGGCTACCTGTCAAACAGCCTCCCGCGCAAGCAGGCTCCTCTCGTCTACGAGCTGCGCAGGTTCATCGACGGGATGGACATGATTGGCGTCCCCAGCTCCGTCCCTCGTCGCATCTCCATGCGCGGTCCGCTGCGCCGAATCGCCCGCTCGGAGCAACTGGTCAGAGAGCTGGAGAGGTTTCTTCGCGAGAACGGGGTCCACGAGCGGCTCAAGGTGATCGAGGGGCCGGAGGGCGAGCCTTCGCTCTACTTCGGGCATCGCCGCCCGATTCCGTTCGAGCTCGCCTGCTCGAGCGGTACGACGACGCTCCTGCTCCTCTTCTGCATGGAAATCCTCAATGCCTGGCGCTTCAAACTGGGCGACCGGGTCGTGACCGTGGTCCTCGCCTCCAAAGAGCAAGGTGTTCTCCCCGGCGTGATCAAGGACTTGCACAAGCAGGTCGACAAGTTCTTCCTCACGAAGAAAGACGACACCTACCGCGCGGAGATCGTCCTTCGCGTCCCTAAGAAAGAAAAACAACTTGACGTCCTCGAGCGCCTG
>CACXZL010000055.1 GCA_902772085.1 uncultured Coriobacteriaceae bacterium
GGTGTGTATGTCGTTTGCGCCCGTGACGTCGAATGCGCCCGGTGCAAACGAGACGGAGATGACGGGAGGTTTCGTGCCAGTCGAGCTAAACGGCACCGTACCCGTTGCGGAGAACGGTTCCTCTTCGCAGAAGGGCGACGTGGCTACCTCCTCGGGAACGCAGGTGTCGACTTCCGATGGGCCATCGGGGCAGGTCGCCCCGCGCGATGAGACGTCTCAGGGGGCAAAGGAGACGGGCCTCTCGACAGGTGAGGAGAGAGGGGACAAGGGCATCACCATTGCAGAGGGCGTTGCCATTGCCGTCGACAAGTCCGGTCATCTTGTTGCCCGCTATGATGGTGTCGATACGTACATCCTCGACTCGAGCCAGCTCTATGAGAGCGGAGCAGGACCGAATGGCTCTCCGCAGTTACGTACGAGAGAGGGCGAGGAGGTTGCCGTCTCGGGTACGACAGTGTCGTTTCACAATGCGGCGGGGCAGCGTGTCGAGTTCGATGGAGAGGCCTCTCGCCAAACCGTCGATGGTGTGGAGCGCGAACTCGTCGCATATCCTGTTGCCGAGACAGAGCTCAGTGACGAGGGTGTAGAGGCTGTCGCAGAGGAGAAAGGTGGCGGTACGAGTTCGGAGCGCGTCGAGGAGGGAGGGAAGAAGACGGAGGCACCTTCCCCGTCGGCCACGGCACCTGAGATGAGTACGATCGCCTGTATCGCAGCGGTGGTTGTCATCGCAGCCTGTGCTGCGGGCATCTGGTGGCGCAAGTCCAAGGCGAAGTGACGGTGGATCCACACCCGACGCGAGGCGACGTTTAACCCGCAGAGCCTATGTTACAGTTCACACCCCTGGCCCCTGCACATGCCAGTAAGCAGCGACTCACGAAGCGAGCGCGGAGCCGCTTGCTGGCTGGCGCAGGGACCAGGGGCGTGAACTGTAACGAGTCTATATCTGGCAAAAAGGGGCTTTTGTCATGTGCGATGGCTCAGCATCAGATTGAGCTACAATCAATACCTCAAAACGTCGCATCACACATCGGAGGAGCGCATGACCATAGACATCTCTGGCCTCAATCCAGCTCAGCAAGAAGCGGTGCTCTGTACGGAAGGGCCGCTGCTCGTGCTTGCGGGTGCGGGATCTGGAAAGACGCGCGTGCTCACGCAGCGCATCGCGCATCTGGTGGGCGACTTGGACGTTCGGCCTTGGCAGGTGCTCGCCATCACCTTTACAAACAAAGCCGCCGCCGAGATGCGTGAGCGTATTTCCGCCGTGGTGCCAAGTACCCGTGGCATGTGGATCTGTACGTTTCATGCCATGTGCGTGCGCATGCTTCGCGAGGATGCCGACCGCCTGGGATTCCAGTCGAACTTCTCGATCTACGACGATGATGACTCCAAGCGCCTCGTGCGCCAGATCATCACCGACCTCAACATAAACCAAAAGAGTTTCCCGCTTCCCGCCATCCGCTCGCTCATATCCACGGCAAAGAACGCGATGATATATCCCGACGAGATGTCGGCGCAGGCAGATACCCCGCTCGAGCGTGCCGCCGCCCGCGTGTATCACGAGCTGCAGCGCAGGCTCGAGCGCGCAAACGCCATGGACTTCGATGACCTGCTCGTGAAGGCATACGAGTTGCTCGCAAAGAACGAGGACGTGCTCGAGGGGTATCAGGAGCGTTTTCGCTACATAAGCGTTGACGAGTACCAGGACACGAACCACGTGCAGTACGCCATCACAAACCTGCTCGCCTCCAAATACGGCAACCTCATGGTGGTGGGCGACGACGACCAGTCCATCTACAGCTGGCGTGGCGCCGACATACAAAACATCCTTGCCTTCGAGAAGGACTATCCCAGGGCGAGTGTGGTGAAACTTGAGCAGAACTATCGCTCCACCGGCCACATTCTCGCTGCTGCCAACGCCGTGGTGGCACACAACTCGCGTCGCACGTCAAAGAAGCTCTTCACGGAGTCGGGCAGTGGCGAGAAGATCCACGTGTTTCAGGCCTCGGACGAGCGTGACGAGGGCAGGTGGATCGGTGCGCAGATAGAGAAGCTGCACGACGCGGGCACAAGTTACGATGACATGGCGGTCTTCTACCGCACCAACGCGCAGTCCCGCATCTTGGAGGACATGTTTTTGCGCGCGGGCGTGCCCTACAAGCTCGTGGGCGGCACGCGATTCTTTGACCGGGCCGAGATTCGCGACGTGATGGCCTATCTCAAGCTGGTGGTAAACCTGGATGACGACGTGAGCGCGCATCGCGTGATAAACACCCCGCGCCGTGGCATCGGAGCCGCGAGCATCGCAAAGATAGAGACTTATGCAGCCTCAAACGGCATTTCGTTCTTCTCGGCAGCGCAGGCGTGCGTGGCCGAGCAGGGATTCCTGAGCGGCAAGGTACGCAATGCCTTGGCGGAGTGGACGGGAACCATAGAGCATGCCCGCCACTTCTCGGGAGACCTCATCGACGTGGTGGAGGCCATCGTGGAGCGCACGGGGCTCATCCAGGCGTTGGAGGCCGAGCACAGCATAGAGGCCGATAGCCGCATAGAAAACATCCGAGAGTTCTTTGGCGTGGCGGCGGAGTTCGACGAGACGCATGAGGATGCGCAGGCTACGCTTGAGAGCTTGCGGCAGCTACGGGCGGCGGGAGAGCTTGACGGAGAGGACCTGCCGCAAGACTACTCCTCCCTCGCGTCGCCTACAGGCGGCGCCCAGAGCGTAACGGGCCAGCTGGGAATGACGCCCCATGCTGGCGTGGCCGCCTTCGACGATCTGCCGCCCGTCGCAGCCCAAAAGCTTCCGGCCTTCATGGAATGGCTCGCACTGCGCACCGACCTCGACACGCTGGCCGGCCAAACCCATGCCGTCACCATGATGACCATCCACTCGGCCAAGGGACTGGAGTTTCCCGTGGTGTTTGTTGCCGGTATGGAGGAGGGGATCTTTCCGCACTCAAACGGCCGTGACGACCCAAGTCGCATGGAAGAGGAGCGTCGGCTCGCCTACGTTGCCATCACCAGGG
This sequence comes from uncultured Coriobacteriaceae bacterium, assembly GCA_902772085.1. Taxonomy (GTDB): domain Bacteria; phylum Actinomycetota; class Coriobacteriia; order Coriobacteriales; family Atopobiaceae; genus RUG440. Next base: position 3,024 of record CACXZL010000055.1, read on the forward strand.
CAGAGAAGTTACTTTACCTTACGCACGCGGCAACCCGCCGCGTGTATGGCTCCATGCAGGCAAACCCGCGCAGCCGCTTCTTGGAAGAGATTCCAGAGGAGCACATCCAGGCGACGGGCGTCGGCTCGTCGGGATTCAGCGGCGTGGGCTGGGAGAAGCGCGGCGACCGACACGGGACCTTCGGCTCTGGGCGCGGGTCAGACGTCTACGGCGGTCGTGTGTTTGGGCAGCATACGCGGTCTACGGGTGGCGGCCCTCAGGCGGCGCGCAAGTCATCGTCGTCGAAGCCCAAGGCTGCCGACAGCTTTGCCAAGGGCGATCGCGTGTCGCACAAGACCTTCGGTCCCGGCCAGGTCGTAGGTGTCGACGGCGATATGATCACCGTTCAGTTCAGCCGCACGGGCAAGACGAAAAAACTCATGCGCGGGTTTGCGCCGCTGGTAAAGGTGGAGAGCTAGCCGCGACCAGCCCGTTTGGGCGTCTTCTCTATACGCTGGTAGTGCGCGTGCATGATACAATAATCGTCATATACATGTCTTTTTGAGGAGATGAGCTTCCATGCTTCGAGATGACCGCATTTGGATTGGCCAGGGAGAAGAGCCATGCAACCTGCTGCTGAATCAGGCAAACCGTCATGGCCTCATTGCCGGTGCGTCTGGTACGGGCAAGACGGTCACCCTCAAGGTTATGGCCGAGGGGTTCAGCGACGCGGGCGTGCCGGTGTTTATGGCTGACGTGAAGGGTGACGTCACGGGTATGGCGCAGGCAGGCGAGCTGACCGAAGGCCTTCGCGAGCGCATGGGCTTCTTTGGCATCGACGAGCAATCGTTTGCCTTTCGCGGTACGCCCTGTCGCATCTGGGACATGCTCGGCGACGCGGGATGTCCGGTGCGCATCACCATCAGCGACATGGGCCCTGAGCTTCTGGGCCGACTTCTTGGCCTCACCGAGGTTCAGAAGGGCGTGCTCAACATCGTCTTTCGCGTGGCGGATGACCAGAGGCTCCTGCTGCTAGACCTTAAGGATCTGCGTGCGATGCTGACCTATGTGGGCGAGCACGCGAAGGAGTACGAGACCACATACGGCCGCGTCTCGAGCCAGTCGGTCGGTGCGATTCAGCGGGCGCTGATAGCGGTGGAGGACCAGGGCGGAGACGTCTTCTTTGGCGAGCCAAATCTCGACATCATGGACTGGTTTGCGTGTGACGCGAGCGGACGCGGCTACGTAAACATCCTGAACGCTTCCAAGCTGGTAAACATGCCCCTGGTGTACTCGATGTTTCTGCTTTGGATGCTGTCCACGCTGTTTGAGCGGCTTCCCGAAGTCGGCGATGCCGACAAGCCCAAGTTTGCGTTCTTCTTTGACGAGGCGCACCTGCTTTTCAATGGCATGCCCAAGCAGCTCGTAAACAAGGTCGTGCAGGTGGTGAAGCTCATCCGCTCCAAGGGCGTGGGCATCTACTTCATCTCGCAGAGCCCCTCGGACATCCCCGACGAGGTCTTGGCGCAGCTTTCAAATCGCGTGCAGCACGGTCTGCGCGCATACACGCCAGCCGAGCAGAAGGCCGTGAGGGTCGCTGCGTCGAGCTTCCGTGCCAATCCTGCGTTCGACTCGGTGCAGGCGCTGCAAGACCTCGGAACAGGCGAGGCCTTGGTGAGCTTCCTGGATGAAGATGGACGTCCAAGTGTGGTCGAGCGCGCCCGCATCCTCTTTCCGTCATGTCGTATGGCGGCAGCCGATGCCGGTGTCGTCTCTGCGGTGATCGCGAATGCGTACGACCTCATGAACAAGTACGGTGACGCCATTGATCGCGAATCCGCATACGAGCTGATTCAGAAGGAGCGCGAGGAGGCCGATGCCGCCGCCAGGCTCGCTGCGGAACGCGAGGCGTTCGAGAAAGAGAAGGCCGCCTTTGAAGCGCAGAAGGCCAAGGAAGAGGCGGCAGCAGCCGCGAAGGCCGAGAGGGAGGCCGAACGCAAGCGTATCGCGGAAGAGAAGGAGGCCGAGCGCCTGCGCCTGAAGGCCGAGAAGGAAGAGGAGCGCCTGCGCCTGAAAGCCGAAAAGGAGGCAGAGCGCCTGCGGCTGAAAGAGGAGAAGGAGGCCGAGCAGCGCGCGGCCGAAGCCAGACGCGCTCGTGATCGCGTGGTGGGAAACATCTTCAACAGCGTTGTGGGCACCATCGGACGCGAGGCGGGCAGGCAGATCACACGCGGCATCTTCGGGACAAAGAAGTGAGGACGCGCGGACAACGTGTGCGCTCGGGCGGAAGAAGGTGATGGCATGACAACATACACACACCCGCTTGGTGTGAAGCCAGTGGGTAGCTCGCGCACCGTTGCGACGCGCATGCTGCGCCATGAAGACATGAACGGCTCCGATCGTCTTTTTGGCGGTCGCCTTATGGAATGGATTGACGATGCGGCGGGTATCGCCGCGCGTCGTCACGCGGGCATCGCGATCACCACGGTTGCCATCGATACGCTCGAGTTCCGCTATCCGGCATTCTTGAACGACATCGTCACCATCGAGGCGTGGGTGACGCATGTGGAGCGTACGTCCATGGAAGTGCGCGTGGACTCCTACGTGGAAAACACGGCAACCGGCGAGCGTCGCATGATAAACCATGCCTACCTTACCGAGGTCTGCATTGACGAGAACGGCAAGCCGACGCCGGTGCCCTATGGCCTGGTGGCAAACACCCCCGAGGAACACGAAGAGTGCGAAGGCGCTCGCAAGCGAGCCGAGCTCCGCAAGGTGCGAAGGGCCCAAGGCATATAGCGGGGCTTGTGCGAATTGACTCAGACCTCCCGCCCCGCGCATTCCAGCAAGCGGCGACTCACGAAGCGAGCGCGGAGCCGATTGCTGGCCGGGCGAGGTGACGGGGGGCGTGAACGGCAACAACGCTTGACCTTCTCGAGCGCGGGATGCCAATCCACCGTTGCTATGGATCGGTTGATGCTGATATAATCTGCAAGGTTATGTATATGCGTGGCGTTCGCCAAGGTTTGACCATTTCTTTGCCGCCTCACGACACTTCGTTCAGAAGGCCGAGCAGCGCATATACTTGTTTGTCGCGACTAGATTGGACTAATGCATGGCAGAACAAGACATTATGGAGTTGACTCGTGAGGTCGTGGCCGACGGGTCGCTGAGCGAGCAGGATGTGGAGACCATCCTTGCGGCCGCGCGCACACGCAGCGAGAAGCAGCCGCTCACCACGAAGGAGCGCTCCGAGATTATGGGCATCGTGCGCGACCGCATGAAGGGGTTGACCTTCGCGGAGCTGCCCATGGCGATGCGCATTCTGAGTATCATCCTCATCGTAGCCGGCGCGATAGGCATCATCGCGGGCATTACGTATCTACTTCCCATAATACGGGGCGACTCCCTGGAAAGGGCGACGGAATCGGTGACTGCCACCACGGCGGTGGTCATTATCTTGGCGGGCGTCTGCTCCTTTGTCTCCTCCGTGCTCTCGTTCCTCGTGGGATTGCGTCTCATCAAGGGGATGCGCGGCGCCGCCAGCGTGCTCATAAACTTAAACATCGCGGTGTCTGTCGTCTCGATGGTCTGTGAGTTCATATTTTACGGCGCCGGCCCCCTGCTCATATTCAACCTCGTGCAGATCGCGGCGCAGGCTGCGCTTTCGGCCTATCTCAACCCCTCGCTCACCAACGAAACGAACTTGTCGGCGGCTCTTCGAGAGCTGGACACGGAGGTCCATGCCAAGCAGGGCACGCTCGGTCTTGCCGATCCTGGCAAAGGCTATATTCGTCTTGACTTCTTCAACCTGTTTTGGACGTTTATGGTGGGCAGCTTCGTAGGCCTCATCGTTGAGATCATCTTCCACATGGTCGTCGTCGAGCCTGGCGTTTACCAGGACCGCGCCGGCCTGCTCTGGGGTCCCTTCTCGCCCATCTACGGCATCGGAGCCGTGCTCATGACCATCGCGCTCAATCGCTTCAAGGATCGCAACATCTTCTTTGTCTTCGTCGTGTGCACCATCATCGGTGGCGGCTTCGAGTACTTCGTCAGCTGGTTCATGGAAGTGTCGTTTGGCGCTACGGCTTGGGATTATTCCAACGAGTTTCTTGGTGACATATTTGGCGGGCGCACTTGTCTGCTCTTCGCCTCCATGTTTGGCTTCCTCGGCCTGGTGTGGATCAAGCTGCTGTTGCCGATCTTCCTGCGCATCTTCAACCTCATTCCGTGGAAATGGCGCTACAGCGTGACGGCGGTGGTGGCTGCATTCATGCTGGTAAACGGCATTATGACGCTGCAGGCGCTCGACAACTGGGGTGCGCGCAAAGCGGGCCACAAGCCCACGACTTCCATCGAGAAGTTCTATGCCGAGAACTTCAACGACGAGTACATGGCAAATCGCTTCCAGTCCATGACCATCGACCCCGACAAGTCGGTGCGCAAGTAGCAAGAGAATCCGCGTGCGTTCGTCACGTAGCCATATGCACTGCAACATGGGGACTCCTTTGTTTGGGGGTCCCCTTTTTGGTAAACCGAGTTTTGCGAATGCCGCTTCCGTCATATCCGCTACAATGGTGAGCTGTGAAAAAACTGCGCCTCCATGGCGCGTGGGTTGGATGTCGCAAGGAGGATTCAATGGCAAGCACACACAAGAAACCGTTCTACGTTACGACCCCCATATACTACGTCAATGCGGCTCCCCACCTAGGAACTGCCTACTGCACCATTCTGTGCGATGTGCAGGCTCGTTTCCGTCGTGCGATGGGGGAGGACGTTAAGTTCCTCACCGGCTTGGACGAGCATGGCGAGAAGGTCCAGCGTGCGGCGGAGGACCACGGCATGACGCCGCAGGAGTGGTGCGACAGTCTCGCTCCCGCCTTCCACGACATCTGGAAGACGCTCGAGATCTCAAACGACGACTTCATCCGCACTACGCAGCCACGCCAGATTGCCGCCGTTCAGCATCTGTGGAACCTCATGAAGGATGCCGGCTACATCTACAAGGGCTCCTACGACGGCTGGTATTGCGTGCACGAGGAGACCTACTACACGGAGACGCAGGTCCAGAAGTCCGACGAAGAGCACCATGTGGAGGGTCAGCACCTTTGTCCCGAGTGCCAGCGCGAGCTGCAGCGCGTGAAGGAAGAGAGCTGGTTCTTCAAGCTCTCCGCATTCCAGGACCGCCTGCTCAAGCTCTACGAAGAGCATCCCGACTTTGTGATGCCCGCCTTCCGCATGAACGAGGTTCGCACCTTCGTGGAGAGCGGTCTCAAGGACATCTCGGTGAGCCGCACGAGCTTTGATTGGGGCATTCCCGTTCCGTTTGATGACAAGCACGTCACCTACGTGTGGTTTGACGCGCTGCTCAACTATGCCACGGCGGTGGGCTTCGGCAACCCCGAGATGGCCGACGAGTACGCCCGTCGCTGGCCGGCGCAGTACCACGTGGTGGGCAAGGACATCATCCGCTTCCACTGCGT
>CACXZL010000056.1 GCA_902772085.1 uncultured Coriobacteriaceae bacterium
CGCATTCGGACAAGCCACCTACCTGCGGCTTCGCGATCGGGCCAAATACCTATGGGGTAGGTATCGTTGAATTCCACGCGGGTGTCTTTTTGCGCCCCTACTGCCTTCGGGTGGCGGCCTCACCAACGGCCATGGCATCGCAGGATCCAGAGTCTCGGCCCAGGCAGTACGCTAGCGGACGCCAAAAAACTGGTAACTTTCTCGGGTTCCTCAAGCGTCCCCAGCGCTGTATGAGGGCGGAGTCCCCATGTTCTCCCAGCGAGTTCCACAGCGAAGCGAGGACTGTCTGAGCTGGGAGAACATGGGGACCCCGCCCCACCCTCATCCATCCGATGCACTTGTTATATGAAGAACCTTATCACGAAGGCACACAGGCCACCGAGCAGCATGGTCATCGGCAGCGTGGTAAACCACGCCTTCACGATGTTTCCAGCCACGCCCCATCGAACCTTCTTTGCTCCCTTGGCACTACCCGCACCCATGATCGCCGTCGTGACGACCTGCGTAGTGCTTACGGGCGCGCCGAGCGCCGTCATGGTCTCGATGGCAATGGCAGACGAGGTCTCCGACACAAATCCGACCACCGGCTCGAGCTTGGTCACGCCACCTCCGACGGTCTTCATGATGCGTTGCCCGCCGATGGACGTACCAAGCGCCATCGTGGCTGCGCAGAAGAACTTCACCCACGTGGGAACGCCCGAGCCCGCCGCCAGCTCTCCGCTGCCGATGAGCGCCAGCGTGATGATGCCCATCGTCTTCTGTGCGTCGTTGTTGCCATGGCTATACGCCATAAACATGGAGCTTGCTATCTGTGCTTTATGAAACAAAGCGTTCGCCTTCGCAGGCCTCCAGTTGGCAAAAAGCTCAAACACCAACTTCATAAAGAAGTACCCGAGCGCAAGTCCGATTATGGGCGACGTGAAGAGAGGAATGACGACCTTCATGAGCACGCCATCCCAGATGATGTGCTGTATACCACCAGAAAACACGATGGTCGCACCGATGAGGCTGCCTATGAGCGCATGGGACGAACTGCTAGGAATGCCCTGCCACCACGTAAAGAGGTCCCAGATGATGGCGCCGAGCAGCGCCGCAAGGATGACGTAGAGCTCGAGCTGCACATCCACCAGACCGTGGGCTATGGTCATTGCCACGCGCTCACTGGTGAGAGCACCGATGAAGTTCATGGTCGCACTCATGAGAATGGCAACGCGTGGAGGCAACGCACGCGTATATACCGTAGTGGCAATGGCGTTTGCTGTGTCATGAAAGCCATTGATGAATTCAAAAACAAAAGCCGCTGCAAGGACGGCTATAAGAAGTGTACTAAGCATTTTTCATTACCACACCCTGCACGATGTCGCAGGCGTGCTCGCAAGCATTGAGGGCGAGCTCCATGCGGTCAAAGACGCGCGACCACTTCATGATCTCCAACGTGGGCACATCCTCGCGGAAGAGGTCGGCCAGAGCCGTCTTGTAGATCGCGTCTCCCTCGTCCTCGATCACGTCGACGCCCAAAGCGAGCTCCATCACCGTACCGTCCTTCTTGAAGTTCGACAGACGATCCATAATCTTTACCAGCTCGCCCACGGCTTGGACGGTTACTTCAGCAAGCTTAACGGCCTCAGGACGCATGTTTGTAACGGCAAACAAGTCCATACGGCTCGCGGCCGCCTCCATGTAGTCCACGATGTCGTCCATACGCTTGGTAAGCACGTTTATGTCCTCACGGTCGAACGGCGTGATGAACGAGTTGGACAACTCCATGAAGATCTTCTTCGCTTGGTCGTCGCAAACGTTCTCGTAGTCTTTCATGCTGTGTATAAGAGTCCTCGTGGCCGGGTAGTCATTGGAGAAAATCTTCTTGTAGACCTCCGCCACCGCCATAATCTTCTCGGCGTACTCCCTGAAGAGCCGATAAAACACGTCTTCTTTGCGCTTTACCCTACTCATGCAATACCGCCTTTCCCATAGGGCACTATGCCCGAAAGTTAAACGTATTGTAAGCGAACATGCTTTCTTTCAATTGCAACATATTCCACCAACGGTTTGGCTACAAAAAATACATGCACCTTATAACGTCTGTGTTAGTGCCCACACTAGGCTTCGATAAAACGCGCCTCCTTCGGCGCATGGGGCTCGTGGCGAGGGATACCAACCGCCATCTGGCACGCGTCGCAGGGGTTTGGCCTCTCTTGCCATCGCGCAACGCGCTACAATGTGTGGGCTTTATGCGAACAAGACCCATCATATGGAAGGATTCCGATGTCCCACACCACTTGGAGCCTAGGATTTCACCTGCGCTCGCCCAAGAGCTGGCTCAACGACCCAAACGGCATGTGCCAGTTTCGCGGCAGGTACCACTTCTTCTATCAGTACAACCACGCCTGGCCGCAAGACAACCAGAAGGCGTGGGGGCTCTTTACCTCGCCCGACCTGGTGAGATGGCGATACGAGGGCGTCTCCATCGAGCCGAGCATCCCCGAAGACCGCCATGGCGTCTACTCTGGTTGCACAGTGGTGGAGAGGGGTCAGGCGGCAGACGGCGGCGACCGCCTGCGCGCCTACTACACCGGCAACGTCATCTGCCCAAACAAGACCCACAACCCCCGCGACGTGGCCTTCGCCAACGACGGCCGCGAGGCGAACGAGATCACCTGCACCTCGGACGACGGCATCCACTTCGGACCAAAGGCCATCCTTCTGCGCCCTGCCGACTACCCCGACCACTGCAGTCTCCACGTCCGCGACCCCAAGGTGTGGGAGCAGGACGGCTCCTGGCACATGGTGCTCGGCGCCCGCAGCGTGGACGCACGCGGGCTCTGCATCCTGTACGATTCCGCCGACGGGCTGGACTGGTCGTTCCGGCAAGCCATCAATTCGGAGTATCCTTTCGGCTTCATGTGGGAGTGCCCAAACATCGTCCAGCTCGACGGACACGAGTACCTCGCCTTCTCGCCCCAGGGCCTGCCGCGCCTCGCCGACCGCTGGCACAACCTCTGGAACGCCGGTTACGTCGCCCTGCCGCAACGAATCCTCGACACCACGCGGCTGGACGAGCGCACCTTCGTGGAATGGGACCACGGCCACGACTTCTATGCCCCGCAGACGTTCTGCGACGATGCGGGCAGATGGATTCTCGTGGGTTGGATGGGCACGTTCGATACGAACTACACCAGTGCGCCGGACGGACTCGACTGGTGCCATTGCCTCACCGTGCCGCGCCTGCTCACGCGCGACGCCCGCACGGGGTTGTTGCTGCAAAATCCCGTGCCGGAGCTAGATGGGCTGCGCGGTGAGCAAGTCGAGCTGACTGGCGAGACCGCAGGGTCCGTCGGTGTGGCCGTACTCCCCGGTCGCCAGGCCGACGTCGTGGTGGAGGGCATCACGGGTGACGGCACGCTCACCCTCGACGAGAGCTTCCAGCTCTTCTTCCAGGCGGGACGCCTCGGCGTGCGCTATCTCGACAAACACAGCGCGGCTGGCCGACAAGAGCGTTCCATACCGCTCGATGCCCTACACGACGTTCGCGTGCTGGTGGACGGATCGGCCGTGGAGGTGTACGCAAACGGCGGAGCGGAGGTGTTCTCGTGCCGATGGTTCTGCGCAGAGACGCCAGACCTCGCCGTGACCTGCAGCTTCGACGCACGGCGCGTCACGGCGTGGACGATGGAGGACGTGATGAGCGACGTCTACGCCATCGCACAGGCACCCGACCTCGCCTGGCCCGGCTGGAAGGCCAGCGCGCACAAGATCTAGCCCTATCTTCAGGCCCGTCTACAGAGCCATCTGGACTATACTGGTATACTGCATGCAACACAATCCCACACAGAGAGGAGAGGTGGTCGTATGGCCTCAGCACAAGGAAACCTCATCGCATTCGAGACCGCTCTGGACCAACGCGGCATAAGATACCAAGAGATGGAGGACTCCAAGGTACCTGCCTTGCGCATCGGCTACAGCCTATCAAACATAGACCACCTGGACGTTTACTTTTGGTTTGACGATATTGGCACGACCCTGCACTACGCCACCGGCGTCATCACCCACGTGCCTGAGGACAAAACCGACGTCGGCTTACGTGCTGTAAACCAACTGAACGTCCAGTATCGGTGGCTCTCGTTCTACCTCGACAGCGACAACGACGTGCTGGCGAACGCAGACGCCATTATCTTGCAAGACGTCGTCGGAGACCAGTGTTACGAGCTGCTCCAGCGCGCGATAAACGTCACCGATGAAGCATATGCTGTTCTCATGAAGGCCATTTGGGGCTCCAACTAGCCAACAAACCCGTCTCGCACACCGATGGCTGCCGGGGCTTGTTCCCTATGGCCATCGGCGAAACTGTGAGCCGGTATGGCCGTTTCCCGAGCCAGTATGGCTGTTTTCTCAAGGGCAGGCCTTGGCGACGTTTGCCTTGGCCTGCCCTTGTGTGTCCCGAGCGCTCAGAGACCTACGCGTTGTGCTGCGCGCGGTCCACGAGGTCGAGGAACTCGACGCGCGCGGCGTCCTCGGTCTTTCCCACCAGCTCGCGTACGGTATCGTAGGTGGCCGTACCCTTATATGCGGAATCGCGCAACAGCATACCAAACTCCGTGACGGCCGCCGCGAACTTCCAGTCATCGTTGGGGGAGTTTGTCCAATCACCCGTAGAGACCGTCAGGCTCTGCTCCTTGGACTCGTCTTTGCCCAACGGCTTGTAGCGCAACTTGGCCGTGAGCCATTCTTCGCCGGCGCCCTCTCTTTGCTCCTGGTTCTGTTGGCTATACTTGAGCTCTGGCGTCGGCACCTCCATGGGCGAGTCCACGGGTACAACCTCGTACAGCACGCTGAACTGACTCTCGGGGCCCACCTCACCGGCGTCTTTCTTGTCGTCCTTGAAATCCTCGGCCGCCATCGTGCGGTTCTCGTAACCGATGAGGCGGTAGCCCTTCACCTTGGCTGGGTTGAACTCCACCTGCACCTTCACGTCATTTGCGAAGGGCACGAGGTTTGCCGTGAGACGCTCGCCAAAGACCCTCTTTGCCTCGGACTCGCTATCTATATAGTGGTAGGAGCCGTTGCCGTGGTCGGCCAGGGTCTCCATCTTCGTGTCCTTGTAGTTGCCCGCACCGAAGCCAAGCACCGAGAGGTAGACGCCGGACTCGCGCTTCTTTGCCACGAAGTCGTGCAGGTCGCTCTCGCTGGTCATGCCCACGTTCAGATCGCCGTCGGAAGCCATGACGATACGGTTCACGCCACCCTTGACCAGATGCTTCTCGGCTATCTCGTACGCCGTGCGCAAGCCGGCCTCGCCGTTTGTGGAACCACTCGCCTTGAGGCTGCGCACCGCCTGCATGATCTGGCGATGGTCCGCGCCGCTCGCCCCATCGAGCACGACCTGCTCTTGGCCGGAATACGTCACGATGGAGACGCGGTCGTTCTCGCCCAAGTCTTCCACCAGTTCGCCAAAGGCGCTCTGCAGCAGAGGAAGCTTGTCGGGATTGTCCATGGAACCCGACACGTCGATGAGAAAGACGAGGTTTGCACCTTTTTCTCGCACGCGCGCATCCTCAGCGGCCGTGGAGTAGCCAAGCACGAGAAGCTCGGTGTCTTTGTTCCACGGACACGTGCTTACCTGGGCGTTCATGGCGAAACCGTCTTTGGCGTCGGGCTTGGGGTAGTCGTAGTTGAAGTAGTTCACCATTTCCTCGATGCGTACGGCACCGGTAGGGATGACGTCGTATGAGCTCGCAGACCACGGAGCCGCAGAGGAGGTTGACCCGTCAGGGTCGTTGCCGGTCTCTTTGCCAGCGGTGCGTTCGCTTGCCGTCTGCACGCGATAACCCTCGAGCAACATGCGACGCAGGTTCGCGTAGCTCGCCGTGTCCACGTCGGCAGACACGGTAGAGAGCGGACTTGCAACCGTAGAGACGAAGCCCGACTCCTCCACCTTTGCGTACTCCTCGGTGTTTTGCTCCTGAGGCATATACCCATACGCCCCGGATTCCGTCGCGGCGTCCTCCGCAAATCCCACGACGAGCGCCTCGTTTTCCGCCGATACGCTCTCTTTTGGAGTCGCAACAGAACCGGTCGTGTCGGTTTGCTTGGTTTGTTCGGCAACGCTTTGGCTGTTTGAAGACTTTGCCGGCTCCGCATTGAACGGCGTCGGCGTCAGGCCACATCCCACCAGGCCAAGCCCCACGCACAAACACAGGGCCGCAGACCATCCTGCCAACTTTTTTGTCGTAGCAGTCATGTTTGTCCCTCCGCATCGCATCTCATGCATTGCTGTGATTGTCAGTATAGCATGCTGCACGTGAGGCCCGAAGCACAGCCGGGAGGCCGAGGCACAGCCGGGAGGCCGAGGCGCAGCCGGGAGGCCTAGGCGCAGCTGACCTGTCCGTTTTTGCACACGGGGTCGGCCGGCGTGTGCAAATGCGGACGCCAACAAGACCGAATCGGCTCGCAACTGTCCGTTTCCGCACACGGCACTCCCCCGCGTGTGCAAAGTCGGACACGCACGCGCCGTCCGCGCAGTTGACCTGTCCGTTTCTGCACACGCCAGCTGCAGCCGTGTGCAGAAACGGACAAGTGCGCCACTTCCGCGCCTTGCCGCGCCTATGGCTGCCTCGCCACCCCTAAGGCTGTACGTGAGCCATGGCCGGAACGTCGTACCACTTCACGGTGTACCCCGCGCCATGGCTGCAAAAGACCGAGTCGGGCGTGTGAGCCAGGTCGGCCTCGGGGTCATAGCCCGCCGCCTCAATAACCTCTTCGGCATTATGGCATGTCTCATAGCCGCCAAACTCGAGCAACAAATGCCCCATGCCACTCGTATACGCACTCACCTGCAAGGCATAGTCGCGCATCTCGCTTACCGGGGCGAAGCCCTCCACCCGCGCCTCTTCGCCTCTCACCACCGGCGGCTCAAACCGAGCATGCATGCGCTGCACATCCGAGAGCGCCCGTCCGACTTTGCCCGCCGGCACCTCCAACGCGAAGCGGTACCACGGCTCGAGCAACACGTTACGCGCACCCATAAGCGCTTGTCGGATCGCACGGTACGTCGCCTGGCGGAAGTCGCCACCCTCGGTGTGCTTCGCATGAGCTCGCCCAGCCGTCAACACAACCCTCACGTCGGTGAGCGGCGCGCCCGTGAGCACTCCTCGATGGGTCCGCTCGTACACGTGCGTGAGGATGAGCCTCTGCCAGTTGCGTGCAAGCTCGTCTTCGCTGCATTCGGTGCATCCCGAGACGCCACTCCCCCGCTCTCCGGGTTCGAGCCTCACGTGCACCTCGGCGTAGTGTCGCAGCGGCTCGAAGTGCCCCACGCCATCCGCCGCCGCCTCGATGGTCTCCTTGTAGAGCACCGAACCAGGTCCGAACTCCACCTCCAGGCTATAACGGTCGCGCAATCTGCTCTGCACGATCTCTTGTTGGATGGAGCCCATGAGCTGCACGCGCACCTCTTGCAGCTCCTCGTTCCATTCCACGCCCAGGAGCGGGTCTTCGTCGCAGAGCTCCCGCAACGCCTGATGGACGTCATGCGCATCGCAACCGCAGGGAATCACGCGATAGTCCAGCACGGGCATGAGCACCGGCGCCTTGCCCGGACTCTCCGCGCCGAGCGCATCGCCTGGTCGCACGTCCGCGAGGCCGGTCACGGCGCAGACTTCCCCCGCTTCGACTTCACGCACGATCTCAAAGCGCGCGCCCTGATACCGTCGCAGCTGGTCCACCTTTCCCGCCCATTCAGCACCCGACGCCGCACGCCCCTCCACCTGCGACTTTGCCGCCAACACACCGCCTGTCACCTTGAGCCAGGCCTCACGCTCGCCATGTGCGCCATGCGTCACCTTAAAGAAGCGACCCCGGAGCTCAGCCGGCCAATCCCGTTCAGGCGCATATGACAAGACCACGCGAAGAAGCTCCTCCACGCCCTCTCCCCGCAGCGCCGAGCCAAACACGCAGGGAAACGCCTTGCGCTCCGCCACCAACGAACGCACGGTAGCTTCCTCAAGTCGCCCCTCTTCAAAGAACTCCTCAAGCGCCGTCTCGTCCGCAAGCGCCAGGCGCTCTTGCACCTCAGCGTCGTACGCAGAATCCACGTCGAAGCACGCGTCGTCGAGACGGTCGCAGAGCGCTTCGAGAATCTGCTCGCGCGCGTGCCCCGCGAGGTCCATCTTGTTTACAAACAAGACCGTCGGCACGCCATGCCGTGCCAACAAGTTCCAAAGCGTCTTCGTGTGGCCCTGCACGCCGTCGGGTCCGCTGATGATGAGAAGAGCATAATCCAGAACCTGCAGCGTTCTCTCCGTCTCCGCGGAAAAGTCGACGTGCCCGGGAGTATCGAGAAGGGTCACTTGCAGAGTGGATGCCGCATCGGCAGCCGCCCCG
>CACXZL010000057.1 GCA_902772085.1 uncultured Coriobacteriaceae bacterium
ATCTGCTCGAGCTCGTCGACCAAGGCCTCGATTTCCTCTCCTGGCTCCATTCCAAGGCTCCTTTCACAATGGCGGGTGAAACAAAACAATGTTACCAGATAATCATATGAATTGCAGCGACGAGAACCTGATGAATGAGTGAATGATCAGTGAGCGAGCACTCTTCACAGCATTGTCAAAACCTGAAGGGCCGCTGCATGCTCCTGTCGTTCCACAAGACAGCCGTTCTTATTGAAAAGACCGTCCCAGACGGGCTGGGACGGTCACGGTTATATGCCCCTGGTATCTGATATGGCTTAGCGGGCAGCAGCCTGCAGGGCGGCACGAACCTCAGCAGAGGTCTTGAGCTTCATGATCTTCTCGACCAACTCGTCAGCCTCGGCAATCGTCCAATTGGAGATGGTGCGACGGACACGAAGGATGGAAGGAGCGGACACGCTGAACTCGGTCAGGCCGAAGGAGAGCAGCACGGGGATGAGCAGAGGATCTGCCGCAGCCTCGCCGCACATACCGACCATGATGCCGGCCTTAACGCCCTCGCCGATGATACGCTGCAGCGAGCGCAGAACGGACGGCTGATACGGATTGTAGAGGTAAGCTACCTTGTCCTGGCCTCGGTCGGCGCACATGGTGTAACCGATGAGGTCGTTTGTGCCGATGGAGAAGAAGTCGCACTCAGCAGCCAGAATGTCAGCAATGAGGGACGCGGAGGGCGTCTCCACCATAGTGCCAACCTCGATATCGCCGTTGAAGTCGACGCCCTCGGCTTTAAGCTCCTTCTTGCACTCCTCGACCAGCGCCTTCACCTGACGGATCTCGTCGATGGCGGTCACCAGCGGCACCATGATCTTGATGTCACCGTGGGCGTTGGCACGAAGCAGGGCACGCAGCTGCACCTTGTACTCCTCGGGATAGCGGATGGCACGGTAACCGAGGAAGGGGTTCTCCTCCTTGGGAAGATCCATGTACGGAATCTCCTTGTCGCCACCCACGTCGAGCGTACGGATGATGACGGGCTTGCCCTTCATGATCAGGCCGACCTTCTGGTAAGCTGCGAACTGCTCCTCCTCGGAGGGAAGCTGCTGGCTGTCCATGAAGAGGAACTCGGAGCGGAACAGGCCAACGCCCTCGGCGTCGTGCTCGACGGCCGCGTTCGCGTCGCTGGGGTTGCCGATGTTTGCGACGAGCAGGACTTCCTTGCCGTCGGCGGTAACCGTGGGTTTACCGCGGTAAGCCTCGAGGGCAGCCTTGTCCGCAGCGAACTTGCGAGCAGCCTCGCGATAGGTCTCAAGCTCCTCGTCGGAAGGATCGACGATGACGTTGCCCTTAGCGCCATCTACGACTACCAGATCGCCGGACTTGATGTTCTTGGTCGCGTCGGCAACCGACAGAACCGCAGGGATCTCCATAGCGCGGCAGATGATGGCGGCGTGGGAGGTACGACCACCGGTCTCGGTCACGATAGCGACGACATGCTCTTTGTCGATGTCTGCTGTCATAGAAGGCGTAAGCTCACCCACGACCACGATGGAATTCTCGGGAAGCGTGGAGAGGTCCACAAGCTCCTTGCCCAGCAGAGCGGCAAGCAGACCGGTGCGCACGTCGGCGATATCGGCGGCACGCTCGCGGAAGAGCTCGTCTTCCATCTGGGAGAACATGTCGTAGTACATGGTATAGGCATTGTCCACTGCCTGCTCGGCGCACATACCCTCGGCAATTGCCATGGTCACGGAATCGATGATGCCGTCGTCCTCAGCAAACTCGATGTGAGCGTTGAGAATGCCCGCCTCTTTCTCCAGACCCTTAGCCTGCATGTTTGCAATCTGCTTGTTGGTCATTGCCATGAAGGAGTCACGAGCGGCGGCATAACGTGCAGCCTCTGCCTCGGTATCCTCAATCTTCTTCGGGGTGTAGCTCAGATCCGGCTCGATTGCGACGCTCGCTACGCCGATTCCGATGCCATCAGAGGCATTTACTCCACTGTACATTGCAATCTCCTCCTATCAATTCGTCTTCTCAGACGCTTAACGGCTTGTTCAAAGCAAAACGCCCGACACGCGCGTGTCGGGCGCGAATACTGTCTTACGCAGTCTTGCCCATCTGCTTGTTGAGCGCGGCAACGACGCGATCGATTTTGTAACGCTTTGCGATAGCCTTGCTACCAGCTGTAGCGGTACCGCATGCAGAAGCGAAGAGCAGAGCCTCGTCATAGCTCGCGCCCTCGACAACCTTGGCAACGAAGCCCGCGACCATGGAGTCGCCCGCACCCGTAGCATTGACGAGCTTAATCTTTGCGGTGGGAACCGTGTGCTCCTCACCAAATTCGTCCACCAGCGCAGCACCATGGCCACCACAAGAAATGATGACGTTCTGCGCGCCAAGCTCATGCAGCTTGTGTGCAAACGGCATGGCCTCTTCAGGCGTCTCGGGGTTAGCGTCAAAGATGCGGCCTACCTCGTGGTTGTTTGGCTTGATGAGGAACGGACATGCAGACAGAGACTCCATAAGCAGATCGCCAGGAGCATCCACTACGAAGCGTATGCCACGTCCCTCGAGCCTGCGCATGATGATATCGTACATGTTTGCGGGCAGAGAGTTGGGAATCGAACCCGTGAGAATGAGAGTGTCGCCCTCACCAATGGTATCGATACGCTCGAGCAGCTCGTCTACCTTCTTCTGGCTAATCTTGGGACCCATGCCATTGCAGATGGTCATTACGATTCCCTGCAGTTTCACATTGATGCGTGTGTAGCCCCTCTCAAGGCGTACGAAGTTGCAGGAGATACCCTTCTCCTGAAGACGCTTGAGCAGATAGTCACCGGTAAAACCAGCAGAGATACCAAAGGCAACGTTGGTGACGCCAAGCTCATTGAGCAGCGTAGAGATGTTTATGCCATTGCCGCCGCAGTGCACTTCCTCACTCGAGGACCTATTTGTAAAGCCCATGTCCAAGGTAAGGGGATGCATGACGTAGTCAATAGCCGGGTTCAATGTCACGGTATAAATCAACGTAAGCTCCTTCCAGCCCGAAACCCAATATCCAGAGCCCGCCTTCGCGGGGTACCAGCAAAATCTGACCTAGGGCAAGGACAACGCTCGTCGATCACTTACGTGCATTGAAGACGCGTTACTTGCCAGGTTGTGCCTAGGGCACGGAAAACTACTCCTCGATGCCTTCCTCGATGGCAGCGATAATCTCGGCTTCGTCATCCGAACCCAGAACGAGATCACAGAAGGTCGGCTGCATGAGCAGCGCGGCTATCTTTGCGAGAACCCTGAGGTGTGTGGTAGTAGCCTCATCGTCTGGCACGAAGATTGCAATGGCAGCCCTTACAGCATGGTTGTCCATGGACTTCCACTCAACCTCGTCGGTGAACTTCACAACAACGATTGAAACGTCCTTGACTGCCGTGGACTTCGCATGTGGAAGCGCAAAGCCACCGGTCATGCCAGTGGGGCCCTGCTCCTCGCGCTCCTGGAAGGCAGCAAGCACTGCGTCCTTGTCATCGGTAATGCCCAGCTCTACAGCCTGGGCAGACAAGAACTCGATGGCCTCTGCCGTGTTCTTTGCGGAATTGTCGAAGAAAACCTTCTTGACGAGCTTGCTCATTCGTTTCTCCCATCTATTTGTGCTGACTCAACAGCCTTATCAATACTTGTAATCCATTCTTTTGTGAAACGAAATGTGTCCTCGGTGAGTGTGCAAAGAAATCGGGTCTACGTACATTTTCTTGACTGGAACGATTGGCAGTTGCCTCTTTTGCCCTGTGTCATGAGAGCTCTTCCCACACTATGTATCGTGGACGTTGCTTAGATTCCATATAGATCCTGCCCACGTATTCGCCTACCACACCAAGCGAAATCATGAGAGCGCCTCCTACAAACCATATAGAGACCAAAAGGCTCGTCCAGCCGCTTACGGTTGTTCCCATAGCGAGCGATATAAGCGCATATGCCAGCATGACCATTGCAATAAGCACGAAGACCCCGCCTCCTATGGTAACGATACGAAGCGGCGTAACGGAAAAAGACGTGATGCCATCTACGGCAAGCGAGAGCATCTTGGAAAGGGGGTATTTCGACTGACCTGCAAACCGCTCTCCGCGACGATAGTAGACTTTAGCCGTCTTGAATCCAAGCGTGGGTACGATCCCGCGTAGGAAGAGATTCGTCTCTCCGTATTGCGAGAGCGCCTCAAGGGCTTTGGCATCCATGAGTCGGAAGTCTGCAGAATTGGGTACCGTCTCGGTGCCCATGGCCTTCATGAGTCCGTAGAACGCCTCCGCGGTACCACGCTTGAATCTGGTATCGGTATCACGATTGTCTCGCACGCCATAGACGATGTTTGCCCCCTGTAAATAGGCGTCAACCATCTCGTCGATGGCATCTACGTCGTCTTGGAGGTCGGCGTCCATAGACACTGCCGCATCACATCCGTGCGCGAGCGCCGCCATGAGGCCGGCATACAGCGCATTTTGGTGTCCGCGATTATGCGCCAGGGAAATGCCCGTATATAGGGAGCCGAATGCGGGGTCGTCGTGGAGTTGCCGCACCATCTCCCAGGTCTTGTCAGTGCTTCCGTCATTCGAAAAAAGGATTCGACTCCCCTCCCCGATTTTCTTTGACGCCACGAGCGCTTGGACCTTTTCCCTCAGGCGTCGCGACGTTTCGGGAAGCACCTCTTCTTCGTTGAAGCACGGAACTACAATGTAGAGCGTTGGCGCATCAGAAGCGTTCACGGCAAGACCTCCAGAGTTTGCGACTTGTAATACAAACCTTATCGCAAAAGTGGCGAAAAATCTTTGGATTCCACCTATGGACGGAAGTATCTTTGACGGCTATACTCTTTGGAGCAGTGAATGCGCTCTTAGCTCAGCTGGATAGAGCGGCGGACTTCTAATCCGTAGGTCGGGGGTTCGAATCCCTCAGGGCGCACCAGAGTAACCGCAGGTCAGAGCATTGGTTGCTCTGGCTTTTTTTGTTTGAGTCATTGGGCGAGCGTCCTAGAAGCTTCAAGCGCCACATGCATGAGTCGTCGTGCGGCACGGCGGGATGCCTCATTTCCGCCTCAGAGCACATCCGCGCACACCACGAGCCTACGATGACTGCAGAGGAGTAGAAGCATTTCATGGCTATCGTCCCCTTCTCGTCCTCGCGTCTGGCATAAACGCGCTTGAACCCGCGGCATAGCGTTGAGGGGCGGAGAAGAATGGCCTCGCGACCGCTCCCCTCCTCACGTCGCAAAGTGCGGGTGGCGATTTGCCGCAAGAAGGTTACACTCTTTTCGTTGGGACCAGCCAGCGGAAAGGAACGGACTGTGCGCAGAAGACCATTCAAGCCCGCCGAGGGCGTATCAAACATAGAGCTCTTCTACGACCTCATATTCGTGTACGGCATCAGCGTGGTAACGTCGCTGTGCCATCACGTGGAGTCGGGCTTCCTGGACTGGGGCATCTGGCTCATCTACCTCTTCTCGTTCCTCGCGATCCTGCAGGTGTGGTTCTTCAGCACGCTGCTCATGAACCGCTACGGCGACCGCTCCCTGCCCGAGTGCGTGGGGCTCTTCGTAAACATGTTCCTGCTCTACTTCCTGGCGAACGGCGTGCGCGCGGAGTGGCACGACACATCGCTCGTCTTCAACCTCACCTGGGCGGGCATCCTCGTGAACCTCGCCGTCCAGTGGCTCATCAAGCTGCGCACCTACAGCAACCTCGACGACACCGACCGCCACATCATGCGGTGGTCGGCGTCGTGCCTAGTCGCGCAGGCGTCGATCGCGGCGGTGGCGGCCTTCTTGCCCGAGAGGCCCAGCGAGGTGGCGTCGTGGCTAGCGTTGCTCTTCGGCATGAGCGTATGGGGCCTGTCCGACGCATACCGCAAGAAGCCCGCGCGCTTCAACCACGTGGCGGAGCGCTGCTCTCTGCTCACCATCATCGCGTTCGGCGAGATGGTGGTGGGCATCTCGTCCTATATGGTGGACATGTCGTCCATCTGGTACCCCGTGGGGGTGTTTGCGCTCACGGTGGGGTTGTTTCTCATCTACATCTTCGAGCACGACCACATGCTGGACCACCACGCCAAGACCGATGGCATGACCTACATGACTATCTCGTCGTGGCTCATCGTGATCATCGGCAACCTCACCGTCGCCGTGGAGTACATGCCCATGCCGCACATAGACTTCCTCCCCAAGAGCGTCTATCTCTCCGCATGCCTGATCCTGTACCTGCTCACGTCGTTTCTGCTCGGCATCTACAACCGCCCGGAGTTCCGCTACTCCAAGCGCTACGTGGTCGGGCGCCTCGCGGTGTGCGTTTTCGTTGCGGCGGTCGGCCTGGCGACGAGCTTCGACCCGGCCATCGGGCTGGGGTGCCACGTGGCCGCCGTGTGGGCGGCCTTCGCCTACGAATGGATACTATGGCACCGGCGCACGAAGCTGGTGGCGTATGGCCGCTCGCTGGGCATGGACTGCGAGGAGATGGCGGAGGCGGGCTTCAGCTTCTCCACGGCCGATGGCCGTCGCAAGACAGAGAGCTCGGTCGGACGGAAGGACTGAGTCCGCCTGTGGGTAAGGTCTGGGCCAGAGCTTGAAGCGCGGACGCCAAGCCTATGGGGACGACATGAAGCCCGGCGCTCGTCGTGGACTTGTCTGCGGTGCATTCAAAGGGTGGCCCTTCTTCAGGTGGGAACACACGCGAGTACGATCCCTCACTCGTCCAACTCGAGCTGGGAGCTATAGCGCACTGTCCCAAGGACAAAAAGGAGCGCTTGTTCGTTATTACGCACGATGCAGTTTATCGTGCGTAATTGTGCAGGACAGAGGACGGAAGCGCTTGTCCCTACAGTCTCGCGCTTCCATTGTCCTTGCTATAACATGCGCCCGTACCCGCCAAGCCCGGGTCCGCCGTCCGCGTCGTAGGTGCGGTACTTGGCCACCTCGTCGATGAAGAAGATCGACAGACACTTGATGCCGCGCCCGAAGAGCACCTCCCCCTTCTGCAATTGGCTCTTTATGGTCTCGCGGATCTGCACGCGCCACACGTCACGCTCCGCCGAGTCACCGTACCCCCAGTACGGATCCCTCCTCCATCCGCCGCCTGCGCTCGCGCGGATGCCAACGAGCGGCAATGCAAACGCCGTACCGATGCATATGTCGTCCGCTCTCCGAGTACAATAGTACGAAACCGTTCTCGCACCGCCCGACGGGC
This sequence comes from uncultured Coriobacteriaceae bacterium, assembly GCA_902772085.1. GTDB lineage: Bacteria > Actinomycetota > Coriobacteriia > Coriobacteriales > Atopobiaceae > RUG440. The sequence goes on from CACXZL010000057.1 coordinate 7,209, forward strand.
ATCTTTAGGTATATGCTCAACCTAGCACATGCACGCCAAGAGAAAGGCAGCCCATGTCCAACAAGAGCTGGGAGGTCGGCTTTCACCTCCGTTCCCCCCGCAACTGGCTGAACGACCCCAACGGGCTCTGCCAGTTCCGTGGACGCTACTACTTCTTCTACCAATACGACCACGACTGGCCCACGGTCGACCAGAAGGCCTGGGGGCTGTTCAGCTCGCCTGACCTGGTGCATTGGTCGTATCTGGGCGTGCCACTGGAGCCGTCAATCGCCGAGGACCGGCACGGGGTGTTCAGCGGGTCCGCCATCGTGGAGCCCGGCGCGGGACGCCTCGGCGAGGACCTCCTGCGCATCTACTACACGGGCAACGTAGTGGATCCCGCGCCCGGCCACAGCCCCAAGGACTTCGACTACGTCTACGCCGGCCGTGAGCAGAACACCATTACCTGCCTGGCCGAACGCGTGGACGGAAGCCACACCGGGCAGTTGCGCATGGGACGCAAGCAGGTGCTGCTGCGCAACAGCGACTACCCCGCGGACCTCAGCTGCCACGTACGCGACCCCAAGGTCTGGGAGCAGGACGGCAAACGCCGCATGCTGCTGGGGGCACGCCATAAGGACACACGCGGCCTGTGCCTGCTCTACGACTCCGAGGACGGCATTACCTGGACCTACCGCCATGCCATCGAGAGCGAGTACCCCTTCGGCTTCGTGTGGGAGTGCCCAAACATCGTGCGCCTGGACGGACGCGAGTATTTAGCCATCTCGCCACAGGGACTGCCGCGCCTCTCCGACCGCTGGTTCAACCGCTGGACACCTGGCTACTTCGAGCTTGCGGCAGGCCAGCGCGTCATCGACACCGAAGTCATCGACGAACGCAGCTTCGTGCAGTGGGACTTCGGCCACGACTTCTATGCCCCACAGACCTTCGTGGACGACGCCGGGCGCACCATCCTCGTGGGATGGATGGGCACCTTCGACGACCACTACACGAGCGTCCCCGACGGTCTCGACTGGTGGCACTGCATGACGGTGCCGCGCGTCGTCACCCGCCGGACCGACGGACGCCTGCTGCAGAGCCCGGTGCCGGAGCTTGATGCGCTGCGCGGGGAGGCCCAGGCGCTCGAAGGCACGACGACCGTCGCCGGCCGCGCCGCCGACATCGTGCTGCCGGCCGTCGAGGGCGCGGGCACGCTGACGCTCGACGACAGCTTCCAGGTCTTCTTCGAGGGCGGCCGGCTGGGCATCCGCTATCTGGACGAGGCCGCGGCCGCCGGGCGACAGGACCGCTCCATCCCACTGAATGCGCTCGACAACCTGCGCGTGCTCGTGGACGGCTCGGCCGTGGAGGTCTTCGCCAACGGCGGTGCCGAGGTCTTTGCCTCGCGCTGGTTCTGTCCCGAGAAGGAGAGCCTCGCCATCGCAAACACGTTTGCGCAAAGCGGCTCCATCTGGTCCATGGAGGACGTGATGGGCAAGGAGTACGCGTATGCCCGGGAGATGGGACTCGCGCCAGACCTCGCGATGCCCGGCTGGAACGAGACCATCCCCCACTGAGACGGCGACGGACCCTGCGGTGTGAGGAGGTGGCCATCCCCACGCCAGGCTAAAGATTGAAGAACGCAATGTGCCATGGCCACGTGCGCATCGCCCAACCCGAGGAGGTTACATGAAACTATCCAACAAGTGCATGCTCATCACCTACGCCGACAGCCTCGGCAAGAACCTTGCCGACCTCAAGGAGGTGCTCGACAAGCACCTCGACAAAGCGGTGGGCGGCGTACATATCCTGCCGTTCTTCCCCAGCTCGGCCGACCGCGGCTTCGCGCCCATGCGCTACGACATCGTCGACCCCGACTTCGGCGACTGGGCCGACGTCAAGGCCATCGGCGATGACCGCTACCTCATGTTTGACTTCATGATCAACCACATCAGCCGCCAGAGCCCCTACTTCCAGGACTTCCTGGCCAAGAAGGACGGCTCGGAGTTCGCGGACTTCTTCATCCGCTACAAGGACTTCTGGGCGGCCGAGGGCGGGTTC
>CACXZL010000058.1 GCA_902772085.1 uncultured Coriobacteriaceae bacterium
ACTGCACCCACGACGGAATGATCACCGACCAGTACGTAGCCTACATGGAGGAGAAGGCCAAGGGCGGCTGGGGGCTTCTCATCACCGAGGACTACTGCGTGCAGCCCGCCGGCAAGGGGTACAGCCGCATCCCTGGGTTCTGGAAGGAGGAGCACGTCGCCAGCAGCCGACGCGTGACCGAGGCCGTACATCGTCGCGGGTCCAAGATCTTCGCGCAGATGTACCATCCCGGCCGCCAGACCACGCCCGCCGCGAACGGTGGAGAACAGCCCGTGGCGCCCAGTCCCACCAAGGACCCTATGTGCCAGTTCCAGGCACGCGAGATGACGGTGGACGAGATTCATCAGCTCGTTGAGGACTTCGGAACGGCCGCCCGACGCGCAAAGGACGCGGGTTACGACGGCGTCGAGGTGCTCCCGCCTGAGGACCGCGTTGGCCAGGTCATCGACGAGCTGGGGGTCATAGAGTGGGAGGAGTAAGGTCCACTGGTGACGTTCTCGCCGAGGTGACGCTGCGGCCTCAGGTGCCGATGGGCGCCTTCCACGCGATTGGCTACGTGTGCGCGATGGGCGCGGCAGCCTGGTTGTTTATCTCGTTGAAGGTCATCCAATACTTGACCTTGCCCTTGTAGCGCTCGAAGCACACGCGAGCGAAGCGCTCGAAGAAGTCGATGCAGCGCTTGTCGGCGAAGCCGTTGTACTCGGTGGCGAGGTGGTAGGGCATCTCGAAGTGCTGCAACGTGATGACGGGCTCGATGCCGCACTCGTGGCAGGCGTCGAACATGTCGTCGTAGAAGGCGAGACCGGCCTCGTTCGGCTCGGCGTCGTCACCGTTGGGGAAGATGCGCGTCCACGCGATGGAGGTGCGGAACGCCTTGAAGCCCATCTCGCCGAAGAGCTGGATGTCCTCGCGGTAGTGGCGGTAGAAGTCGATGCCCTCGTGGTTCGGGTAGTTCTCCCCCGCCACGACGCCGTCGGTGATGCGGCGCGGGATGCCGTTACCGCCCGCGGTCATCACGTCCGCGATCGAGATGCCCTTGCCGCCCTGGTCCCAGCCGCCCTCGAGCTGGTGCGCAGCCACGGCGCCGCCCCACAGAAAGTCTTTGGGGAAATGACTCATCTTGGTCTCCTTTGTCCTCGGATGTCACAACGTCATACCCATTATCTTCGTTAGCCCAACAAGCTCACCAACCAGTCGGTGAAAGGAGCGGTATGCACGAAAGCCCGCCTCGAAGGAGGCACCGAGCGCTCGCCGGACACTCGCCAACCCAAATGTGTAATTGTGCGGCAGCCCCTCATGAGCCTTAACGAAGACACATAAGGGGCTGCCTCATTTCTGCGTAAACGCCGACTTAGTCGTTGCGACGCCTGCGATAGACGCCAAAGCCCGCAAGCATCAGCCCCGTTGCGACGAGGGAAAGCATGAGCGACATGGCCTGGCTGTGGTCGCTCGTGCTTGCCGTTGTGGAGCGAGTGGTAGTGGTGGAAGTCGTGCCCGTGGTCGGGCTCGACCCCGTCGCGGCGTTGCTGGCACTGGCCTGGGTCGTCGTGCCAGATGAGGGCGTCTCCGCCGTGCCAGATGTGGCCGATGAGGCCGACTCCGCCAAGTCCTTTTGCAGCACCATAAACGCCTCGACGCCGCTCGCTGCAAAGGTCGCCATGTAGCCCGAATCCGTCTGCGTGACGCTCACGGGACTCACGCGCTCCGCGCTACCGTCTGTGTGCATAACGGCAATCGCCGTATCAGCGCTCTTCGCAGGCACTATATAGGTCAGATCCGACTGCGCCCATAGCTCGCCCGGTATCTTGTTGCCAGCCGCGTCCTGAATCGAGCAGATGTAGGCAGACGACGTGGTATAGCCAGCTGCGCTCTGGACGAGGAGCTTCCACGGCTCGCTGACGCCGTTCAGCGGCGTCATGGTCATCCTGACACCCCTGTGCATGTTGCCCTTTACGGTGACCCCGTTGTTTGAAAGCGTCACATCCGCAAAGAACGACGAAGGATTCTTGATTCTCGGCAGACCTGCATTGAGCGCATTGTGGCGCACCCAAGTGACCGAGTTGGACCCGGTGCCACTCAGCGTCTGTATGAAGGAGTCCGCCATCATCTCCCCGCGGGCAAGCCCGTTCACGTTCGTCTCAGAATGACTGCGGCCCGTATACTCATATGGCTTTTGTTCCTCGGAGGTCGTATAGTACGTGTCCGTGATCGTGCCGCCCTGCTCGAACGCGATGCTTCCCTTTGCATCCTTGGCACTCACGACGGCAGAGCTGTAGCCACCCTCAATGGCACCGAAATTCTCGGCACATATTCCACCGCTGCCATAGTGATAGCCCATGTTTTGATTCATCATTGACTCAAGACCGGTGGACGACACATTGCCGTTTCCCACGCAGTTGCTGATCGTTCCATCGACGTTTTCCCCTGCGACGCCACCGGCATACCACGAGGCGTTCACGTCCGCCGCACTTCTGCTGGCGTACACGGTCCCGTAGTTTTTACCGACGATGCCGCCGGCGGTCGTGGCCTTCACGTAGGAATTGTATGCCCTCAACGACACCAACTCCCCCGTGTCGGGTCGTATGTACACGCCATTGGTCAGGTTCAAGCCGTTCACGCAATGCTCTATGCGCCCGTAGTTCATGGCGGCGATGCCACCACCCCAAGAGCCATCGCTCTGGAAGTCGCAGTCAAAGAGGAAGAGGTTCTTTACGACGCCCGACTCGCCTATGGCCTCGAAGAGTCCCCCTCTGCTGTCACACGCCACGCGCATGCCAAAAATGCAGTAGCCATTGCCCTCGAAGGTGCCGTCGTACCTGCACCCGTCCTCGTCCTGGCCAATCCCCTGCGTCCATGGATCCTTGCCATTGGCATCGATGTTGTTTTGCAGCACTATGTCTTTGCTCGCATAGTGCTCGGGCCTCTTGCGCATCGCCTGGGAGATCTTCACCAGATCCTCGTAGGTGCGTACCAGTACCCTGCCCTCGTCGTCCGTGTCGATGTCATCCACTTCCTCAGGATCCAACTCGGTGAAGGTTGCGCTGAGCGTGACGTTGGCGTCGGGCATGGTGAAGGTCGCCACGCCGCTCTGCTCGTCATAGAGTCCCTCCTGCGTCGCCCACACGTTCTCCGTTGAGCCGTCGGTGGTTAGAACAAACTCCTGCAACACAAGCAAGTCAGATGCCGTGAGCTTGGCCCGCACCGTATCTCCCGAGACGAACCTCCGTTGGGAGCCGTCCAGCACGTTGCCGTCTGCGTCCACGAACTGGAGACTCGCGCCGTCATGCAAGGTCGCGAGCGTAACCGCCGGCTTCTCGCGCAGAGAGACGGAGAGCGTCGCGTTGGCGTCGGGCATGGTGAAGGTCGCCATGCCGCTCTGGGCATCGTAGACTCCCTCCTGCGAAGCAAACAAGTTCTCCGTGGAGCCATCGGCCACAAGGACGCACTCTTGAAATACGTACTGATCGGATACCTGGAGCTTGGCCCGCACCGTCTCCCCGGGTACGAATCCCCGCTGGGTTCCATCCAAGACGTTGCCGACTGCGTCCACGAACTGGAAGCTCGCTCCGTCCTGTGAGGTGTCCAGCGTGAGCGTCGGCTTCTCGTGCAGAGCGCCCGCGAGCGTCGCGTTTGCATCGGGCATCTTGAAGGTAGCTCTGCCGGCGTCCGCGTCGTAGACACCCTCCTGCCTCGCGAAGACGTTGTCTGTGCTGCCTTCCTCGGTAAGGACCATGTCCGGGAAGTATGCGTCTCCTTCCGCATCCGCGGATATCCCGACGCTCACCGTGTCGTTTGCAGCAAACTGCTTGCGGATAAGGTTCAAGTCGTCCCCATACTCGTTCAAGAACTGAAGCGAAAGCTGGCCTTCCACAGGCGCAAGCGTCAGCATGTGGGCATGCGTGTTGAGCGCTTCTTCCGAGAATCGCACGACCACGTCACTCGCCGGCATGGTAAAGCTGATGCGCCCGTCTGCAGGCGTCGTCTCCACCCGCCGATTCGCGCTGTCAAACACCTCGACGCCCGAAACGACGTATCCCGATTCGACCGCATACGAGATGCTCACCGTGTCGCCCTCTATGAAATCCACCGACTTGGAATGGATCCAGCTGTCGTTGCCGCCAAGCGCGTACAGATTCAGATTCTCGAAGGTATGCGTCACGTTGGCCGAATCGTTTACGTTAACGGTGTTGCTCGTATGCAGGATCGGATCTACCTTCACATCCTTCGCCGGCATGGTAAAGGCGTATAGCTTCTCCGTAGGACGGGTGCGCTGCATCTCGCTCGTCACGTCCTCATAGGCAACGTCTATGGAATTGCCCGCCACGTCGGTAATGGTGATTCCCTTGGCCATATGATGGTTGTAGCCAATGACGCTTACGACCACCTGATCGCCTTCCCTGAAGGACTTGGTGCCCAAGAAGTCGTAGCTGCCAAACTGCATCACCGCATCGTAGCCGGAATCCCCCTCCACGTCATTGAGCGTCACGCCGTACGTCAAAAGGCTAGGATCGACCTGCACATAGGTCACCTCCACCGTCGCATCCTGACACGGCACGGGAACCGAGAACTCATATGCACCGTCGGCGTTCTCCTTCATCGACATGAGAATTTCCTGCGTGGAGATCGTCGTCTCGTCGCTCAGCTTGACGTCCGCAAACAGCTCTTCGAGCACGTTGCCGCGCTTGTCTAGGAGCCGAACGGAGCCGATGATGTATCCGTCGTCTGGCGCGGCCTTGATGGTCATGGCAGTTCCAGAATCATACGTGCCGCTTCCACCCTCGCTCAGCCGCGCACCGCCAATCGTCGCGTACGTTTCGCCGCCTTCCGCACCGGCAAGCGAAACCGCGGCGGACGGATCATCGCATACCCACATGACCATGGCTTCCGTATCCTTCAGATGCGTGTCTTTTTCATAGCCCGTGTAGTCTCTGAGGTCGTCCTCCAAATCCAAGAACGCCTCGTTCTTCGGGGAATACGGCATGGAAGCGTTGCCAATGCTCATCGTGCCATCCGGATTCTGAAAGATGTTGTGCAGCATAGCCCAGTAGAGCTTCCTTCGAAGTGGCATGAAGTTGGGGCCATACTTGAGGTCATCCTCGTCTGTGGAAAGCGCCTTCCAAGTCACTTCAGGCAGATGCACGTTCTCGGACCCAAACGCCATGGAAAGCTCGTCCTTGATGTTTGCCGCCAACGTGTCGCCGGTATCGTAGGCGGTGATGGTGCCATCCGCGATGGCGCTGAGCTCCGACATTTCCACCGGAACCACGTACCCGCCCTCGAGACCTTTCATGAGGGCAAAGAAGTCCGTGGATGGACAGGTTTGGTCGTTCGCCCCGCTCGTCGGAGCGACCATCACCAACTCCGGAGAGTAGAGACCACGGCTCACCCCATCGCCCTCACTATGGGAGTTCGTGGAGGTGCGAATCGCGTAGACCTTGTTCGGGCTGCTTACGAGGCGGAACGCATAGATGTGCTGATCCTGCTTGATGACGTCCGTATACATGTTTGTGGTAGGCGTTTTCCCACCGGTACTGGGATCGTGCTCTGGGTATATGATACCGCCTTTGTAGCCGTTCGCTTCCTCGTACTCATGGAGCATTTCGTCGAAGTGCATGGGATTCTTGTAGTCCTGAATACTTCTGGTCTGAGCCACGTCGCTGTTGCGCATATAGGTGGTAAACACATCCTCCTGCGTATAGTACATCTGGTTGATGCCACGGATCAGCTTGCGAGAGACGTCATAGAAGCCATCCCAGAGTTGTTGTGTCTGCGTACGCGCGTCGCTCTCGGAAAGCGATGCGTCGCTGGCGTAGAGCATAGCCTGAAACTCGCAGTAGTAGCGATATGCCTGCAAGTACATAAACGCCGCATTGTCCACAAGCGTAGCGGCGTCGCGCATGGAGCTGTACACGTTACCTTGGAAGTTGGTGACGCTGTTGATGTAGGTACGGTAGTAGCCGAGGTAGGCCGTGCTCGCGCTGGAGCCTCCGCGCATAGCCCAGCTTTCGGAACTGGGGTCTATCATATCCTCCGCGCTGTCTATATCGGTCAGAGGATCGTAGGGACTGATGAGGGAAAGAAAGCCCGTGGTGTTTGCATCGCCAAGGATTGGCTGTTTAAAGAGCGCGTTAAGCTGGTCGGTAAGGTCAGCATAGCTCTTGCCTTTGAAATAGTTGCCATAGACTTTGTTGTAGGCGGACTCCAGTGTGAGCCTGTTTTGATCGCTGGGGTCTTCGTTGTATGCCACAAAAGCATGGATGACGGCGTTGAATTCATCGACCATGTCATTGTATTTCAAGGTGAATCTGTCTACCGGAGTGCCCGCGTTGGTATAGAAGGCGTCCTTGTACTCGTTCTGAGTAAGCGCCTTGATCATATTTGAGATATCGGTTGAGCTGCTTATCGTGTAGCTAAACAACGCATCGAGCTCTGCTGACAGGTCCTCTATGAGATCTATGGTCTTCTCGGCAAGGATGCGCTGCTTGCCGACTATGAGCGCCCTGGCCGAACTGAAGACCGAAGCCATGGCGTCGTTGGTCATCGCATCCGATGCCTTGCCAAGACCCCACGCCAGAGAACCCTTCACCGCACTGAGGGCAATCTTGCTCAAGCTCGACGTGATAGACTTCGGCAGCATGCCCGCCTGAGCATGTTGTGGACTTGCCACACACAAAGAAAATGCCAGGATGACCGACATCGACACCGCGATGACGCGCCGGAAGTACTGGACTACTTTCGCTCCCATCTTTTCCTTCCTTTCCTCGGATAACCAAAAAGACACAGCGATTGTGGCATAGAACACCCATGCTGACAACGTCTACCACAGAGCAATTTGCCTCAAAGGAAGTTCAGAATCCATGAAGGAAATAGCGGCCTTGTCAAGCCTCGCGCCGCTTTAGATATACGGAAAAAAACGCCATACCAATCGCGGCTGCGCTCAGTGCGACGATGGCAGAGATGGAAACGGTACCATCGCCAGTCTGCGGAACGTTCTGCGTCGTCGCAGACGTCTCCGATGGACGCACTTGCTCGCTGCTGGTACTATCGGGGACCACGATGTGCGCCGTCACCTTCGTGGACGCATGGCCGGTCGCCAACCCGTCGTCCTCTTCCTCCGAGACGCCTATCTCTTGGTTGCCATACACGGCGCTCTCCGAGGCAAAAGCCAAAGGAAGACGCATCACGCCCGTCAGCAACACAGCCACGACGCAGACGCACATGTGTCTTCCTATCGTCTTCATCAGTCAACCTTGCCTAGCTCAACTAGTCAAGAATCGCCGCAGTGGTAAACACCATCGTGCCGGAATATTCACCGGCGATGCTCGCGATGTCGTCCTTGTAGGGGAAGAGCAGCCTCTGGTTCAGGCGCACGCCGCCCGTGATCGACTGGCCTTCCTTTGTGAACACCAGGTAGTCGTAGCCGTTTGCAGGCATGGCAACGGACGTGTCGATCTTCGTGGTGCCCACGTACACCTCGTAGGACGGTTTGAACGTGCTCGCGGCGTTGGTCTGGTTGCTCAGATAGAAGTCCTGATTCTTCTCGCCCGCAGTGGCGCCGTCGTTGTTTACGCTCACCTTGACACCGGAAACACCTTGCATCTGGACGCAATTGACGTTGAACTTCTGAATCGTAAAGGAATCCTCGTCGTTCTCAGGGCACACGAGCCTGCCGAAGTCGATCTTTTCGGGAACCGTTACGATGTAGGCAACCTCGCCGGCGCCGTCCACGATTCGCGCGTCCACTTCGGTGTCACCCGACCGCACCTGGTCCGTGAGCTCTTGCCCCGTGGCCTGCTCCTCCGCAAAGGCTGGCGCAAACCCAAAGGCCGTGAGCGCAAGGACCGCAGCCAGCATAACCGTAAGTTTCTTTTTCATGCTGTACCTCCCTTTCTACTTGCTTGACAATAATATATACACAGACGTCCCGCCGCTACTCCACATACAGCTTGAACGCCGACCGAGCGGTGTTCATGGGTGCATGCGCTTCGTCGAGCGAGACGATCTGGAATGTTACGAAGGCGTCGTATGTGCCCTTTTGCAGCGTTTGCTTGAGAGGAAGGTCCTTGATTCCATACCCAGGCTCAAGCAGAGAAGACGCGTAGAGCACGGTGCCGTCCTCAAGCTGCACGGTCGCATAGAACCCGGCTTTGTTGTCCTTGGGGTTTCCTATGCTCAGATGCAGGGTGGTATCGCCCTCCTTCATCTTTGCGTCCTTGTAACCAGGGATTTGGATACCCGTGGCCTCGACTCCACCTTGGTCTATGCCTGGATCCCAGCCTTCAGATATGGTACCGGAAACGCCGTTTCCCGTGTCGTCGTTCGGAGCTCCAGGCTTTATCAGCACCACGACTGCACACAAGGCAGCGATGACAAGCACCAGAACCAGCGTTTTCTTGTTCTTCATCGAACCATTCCCTTTCATGCACCTTCGTTGCGCCTCTCATGCCCGGAGCGTCACCCTCCCGCAAGCGACGCGAGGCTCACCACCATGAGCTCGCGTTGGCGTTCGCCATCTTCGATCGACGGCTGCTTAGCGAGTATCATGATGACACCTTCCTCCAGAGGTCGCAACTCATGACATTATGAGTATATCAGAATCTTGGTTGGTTCAGCTCGTACGTCACTTCCGGCTGCGTCACCTGTGCGCCTGCCAGCATCAGATGACGCAGCAGCTGCGCCACTTGGGGTCGTGCGGGTATCATGGCGCGCAGCACATCCACGACCGCCATCACCACGAGGTCTCGATCCTTTGGCGGTAGCTGGGATGCGGCCAAGGCCATCTTTGGCACGGACGTGCGCCAATTCGCCTTGATGCCAGCCATGGTGTCTTCTCCTGCCGCCGCGAGCACGTCAAAGACGGCATCCACGAAGCGCTCACGGTCCTCGGCGGTAGCGTTTGACAGCCAGGCGTTGATTGAGGAGTCGAGCACGGCGGCACCGAGACCAAGCCGTCTCTCGTACACGAAATCGCATCCGTCGACTTCCCAGCTATAGGGGTCGTGCTGGTAGAACCCCAAGCCGTGGCTACGCACCACCGAGAAATCCCGTTCCTGCTGCTCGAAGATCATGCCCAGGGTC
>CACXZL010000059.1 GCA_902772085.1 uncultured Coriobacteriaceae bacterium
GACCGTCATACGTTGCAGACTTACGGAGGGCAATCATGGCAAATTCCATGCGTGACGATAGGCGCGGAAGGCGATCTTCATCACGCCAAACGCGCCCTTCACGTCAGCAGCGCAACAGTCGCCCCAGAAACCGCTCATCTCGCGCCCCGCAAAGCGGCAGCAGAAGAGGTACTCTTACACGTCCGGACACCGGCTATTCCCTTCGTTCTCGTCGCGTTCGTCGCGAAAGCGGCCTCAGCAATCTTTTTGAGACGATTCTTCGGCCGCGCGTTCTCCTCTTTGTCGTGATTCTTATCATCGTGGCTGTAGTCATGGTGGTTGGAGTCTCGAGTTGCATACGACGCAAGCATGAAGCAGACAATACAAAAATCGAGGAGACAAAGCCTAAGAATGAGCAGGACGCCCGCGTAGCAGCAGGTGTCTCCGCATCTATGACCTCTAAATTCACCGATGCACTCAACGAAGGCGAGTCATTAGCCAAAATAGCTGAAAACGCCGATCAGTATGACGATGATAGGCTCTTACAGCTCGCCCTCGACGAACCGTCCTCACGCGCTTTCATAGCAGCCTATCCCAAATCCGACAAATCCAGTCGACCTTACGACGGTGACATACGCGTGGGAGAAGTTCCCAATCTATACAACTGGGACGAGCACTGGGGAGCCGTAACCTATGGGGATGGCCCATTGGCCGTTACAGGATCTGGTCCCACGACTCTTGCCATGGCTTATATGGGACTTACGGGAAAAGCCGACTTTTCTCCCACCGAGATAGCTCAGCAAGCTAGCAAAAGCAATTACGCAGACGGCGATTCCGGAAGCAAAGGTGAGCTGTTTTCCAAACTTGGCAGCACCATGGGTCTCACAGTAAACGAGTACGAGCCTCTCGCCGACACCCTCCTCACCTCGCTCGGAGACACCACGGTCATTGCAGCGGAAGTAAAAAGCGATACGCTCACTGACGACACGCACTGGGTTCTTGTGGTAAACGTAAACTCCGATATGACTGTCACGGTCTTCGATCCAACGAGCACGGCCGTCTCGTCACGCCCATGGCCGGCAGAAACCATTGCAAATGCCAGCATGAAGTTCTTTGCACTGAGCCCCGCACAAACCACATCCAGCAAGGACAAGTCGACAGACACCAGCACAAGTTCTTCAAGCTCTAGCTCCAGTTCCAATTCCAGCTCAAGCTCAAAGAAAAGCAGCACCGCTACAAGCTAGCATGGCTCACGATCATTACCGCAAAGTATTCCTCAAGATATATGAGGTGAGGCCAACTCGCTGCCATTGAGTTATGGCATGAAAAGGGACATTCCTTTTCCGTACCCTCCTGATTCTCCCAAAAGGCGGCGAGACCGTCTCTTGTGTGCCCGCTTGCAAGCAAGATGATCCGCAGCACAACGAGCATAAGAAAAGCGCCCTAGTAAACTAGGGCGCTTTCGTTTCTATCTATGGGATGCTCGTTGTATGCAATCTACGAAAGAACTTCCTCGGCAGCAGCCTGAAGCTTGGCGCGAACGGCCTCGGATTCGGCGCGGGTGGCACCCTTGGAGAAGAGGTACGCCTTGACCTTGGGCTCGGTGCCCGAGGGACGGAAGATAATCTTGTTGTCGTCCTCAAGACGGAACTCGATAACGTTGGTAGCGGGAAGAATCTGAGCCTCTTCCTTCTGCAGACCGCCCACGCGCGGCATCTCAACGCCCTGGCCGTAGTCGGTAATGCCCGTGACCTTGTAGCCGGCGAGCTCGGTCGGAGGATTGTCACGCAGACCCTGCATGATGGAAGCCATCTTCTCAGCACCAGAAGCGCCGGGGAAGCTCGCGTTTACGGTGCCATTCAGATAATAACCATACTTCTTGTACAGCTCCTCCATGGCCTCATAGAGATCCATGCCGCGAGCAGCGTAGTCGGAAGCCATCTCGACAGCCAGCATCGTCGCCACGATAGCGTCCTTGTCGCGCGCATGCGTACCGGCGAGATAGCCATAGGACTCCTCAAAGCCCACGAGGTAGCGATCCTCCTCGCCTGCATCCTTGAGCTGGTCAATCTGATCGCCAATGAACTTGAAGCCAGTAAGCACACGACGAACCTCGAAGCCCCAGTCCTTTGCGAGAGCGTCAGGCATGGAGGAGGAAACGATGGTGGTGACGCCCACCTTCGTCTTTACGTCCTCGCCGTTCTTCTGAGCCTGCTGAGCCAGCCAGTCCATGAGCAGTACGCCCATCTCGTTGCCGGAAATCAGCACGTAGTCGCCACCGTGAGGAATGGCGGTGCCCATACGGTCGGCATCGGGGTCGGTAGCGACGAGCAGGTTTGGCTTGACCTCGTCGGCCAGCTTGAGGGCGAGCTCGAGAGCCTCGCGGAACTCGGGGTTGGGATACTGGCAGGTCGGGAAGTGACCATCGGGATCCTTCTGCTCCTCCACCACGGACACGTCGGTAACGCCAATCTCCTTCAGGATCTTGGTGACGCACTCCATACCAGTGCCGTTGAGCGGGGTGTACACGACCTTGTAGCCATCAGCAGCCTTGAAACCAGGCACGGAGACCTTCTTTACGTTCTGGATGAAGGCGTCGATGACCTCGTCAGGCGTCCACACCACGAGACCCTTCTCCAGAGCCTCATCGAAGTCCATGACCTCTACGTCAAAGGGATTCACCTTGGCGATGGTCGCAGAGATCTCGTCAGCAGCCTCATTGGCGATCTGGCCGCCGTTGTCGTTGTAGACCTTATAGCCATTGTACGGCGCGGGGTTGTGCGAAGCGGTAAGTACGATACCTGCAGAGGTGCCCAGATAGCGCACGGCAAAGGAAAGCGTGGGAACGGGCTCGATGCGCGGATACACGTACACCTTGATGCCGTTTGCAGCAAGAACGCCAGCGGCCACCTTCTGGAACTCCTCGCCCTTCAGACGAGAGTCACGAGCCAAGGCCAGCGTGGGATTCTCATAGTGAGCGTTGAGATAATCCGCAACGCCCTTCGTCGCCTGAGCGACGACGTACTCGTTCATGCGGTTGGTGCCGACACCGAGCGTGCCACGAAGGCCAGCGGTACCGAACTCAAGGCTGCGATAGAATGCATCAAACAACTTGTCCTCGTCGTTTGCCGCAATAAGCGCATCCAGTTCTTCTTTGAGGTCGGTAATGGTTACCTTCTCGTGCCATTCGTCGATGACGGCCTGAATCTTTGCATCCATAGGTGCAGCCCTCCAAACTCGTGTATTTGCCATACATAGCTGTATTCTATAAACATAGTTGCCCGGTGTTCACAGATTGTAGGCGGATGGCATTTGTAAAGAGGGGGACGGTATGAATGGCTGGCGAAGCCCCTACGGCCGCTCCCTAAAGGGCAGCCCACTCTCCATGCTTGCCCACACCCCGCTGTGGGTTTTGTCGAAACCTGCTAGACTTAGCACCGTATTTCGCATGATGTAAGAGAGGCTCCCCATGGAATTCTTTGCCACCTGTCCCGCTGGTTTCGAGCGCTTGCTCGCCAGCGAAATGACTGCACTCAAGCTCTCCCACGTTAGACCGCTGCAAGGTCAGGTCGCTTTTGAAGGCTCGTTGGAGGAAGCCTATCGCGCTTGCATGTGGTCACACCTTGCCTCACGAGTTGTGGTTGTGATTCAGAGAATCGACGCGCGCACGTCCGATGTGCTCTACGAGGGCGTACGACATGTAGCTTGGAATGATCATTTCAAGCCATATACCAGCTTTGCCGTAGACGCAACGGGCGTAAACGCCAGACTAAACAACACCCACTTCACTTCCCTGCGCACAAAAGACGCCATCGCAGACTCCCTCACCGCACATGGTCCCTCCCATATAGAGGCAGACCCCGCGCATCCGGACGTGCGTGTGGTAACGCGTGTCTCTGGCAACCGAGCCACCATAGGGATCGATCTTTCGGGCGGCCCACTCTTTCAGCGCACGTATGCGCGACGAAGCAGAGATGTTGGTTTACGGGCAGACTATGCTTCCGCTGTTCTCGCATTGGGCCAGTGGCCCAAGCTTTGCGGCACTTCGGCGCCATCCCTTGTGGCCCTCGCCCACTATCCAGATCCACTCGTGATAGAAGCCGCGCTCATGGCAGCACATTGCGCCCCGGGGCTTCTGCGCAAGCATTGGGGATTCACCAAATGGGCGGGGCACGACGAGACAAGCTGGAAAGCAGTTCTTGAAGACGCAGAAAGCAAGAGAATAAGCAGCCCAGAAGCCGAATTTGCCGTTCGTTCCCTCGAGCACGGCGCTTCCCGTGCAAAAAACACGCTCCGGGCGCTTGGCATCGACGCCGTCGTTCGGCCTTATACCGTATATAGCGAAGACGAGCAACCACAAGGCACCACGCTTCTCTGCGCGGATCTTTCGGATTTGCGGTCGCACGAAATGGTACGCGAAGCTGCCTGGCTCAGGTCGTTGGCTCAGACCGCCCAGCAGTCCCAACCCTCTCATATCGCAGTGAGCGCCAGAAACGACCTTCCTGAGGTGTATCTGCGCAACGCACACGCGGAACAGATGACAAGCATGCTTGGCCGAGACCCCCTGCGCATCATGCGATTTGACCATCCGGATCTCTCAGAGCGGATGCCCGTGGTTTCGCTCACGCCGCAAAAGGAGATCACGGTGCTTGTTTCGGCAAGCGACCAGTTTGCGGCCCGCCTAAAGAAGGTCGCCAAGCTTCGCGGCAGATGGGCAAGGCGCGAGGACGTAAGCTGCTACAGGCTCTATGACTCAGACCTTCCCGATTACGCCGTGTCCATCGACCTCTACCAAGGCACAGACCCCTACACAGGAGAGCTCAATGGACGTCGCTGGCTCCAAATTTATGAGTATGCGGCACCAAAAGACGTGGACGAGGCACTCGCACGCGGACGGCTCATGGACGTGCTCGCCCTCGCTCCGGAGATCTTGGACGTAAAGCCTGAAGACACCTTCCTTCGCGTGAGAAAACGCGACAAGGGCGGTTCGCAATATGCCAGCGAAGCCCGAGGCACACGCGCGTCTGCCCCAAGAAAAGACGGTAAGATCCCCCTGCCCGAAGGTGCGCACCTCATCGACGAGGGCGGCCTTACCTTTGAGGTGAACTTCCAAAGCCGGCTCGATTGCGGCATCTTCCTTGACCACCGAGACACGCGCGCCATGCTGCGCGAGATGGCAAAACAGACCAAGGGTTCAAAGAGGTTCCTCAATCTCTTTGCCTATACCGGGACGGCAACCTGCTACGCGGCAGACGGCGGTATGCGCTACACCACCACGGTAGACCTTTCGCGTCCCTCACTTGACTGGGCACGCCGCAACATGGCACGTAATGGCTTCACGCAACGAGACCATGAGTTCGTGCAAGCCGACGTCATCGCCTGGATCAACGAACAAAGGCACACGAAGAACCGCTGGGACCTTATCTTCTGCGACGTTCCCACGTTCTCCAACTCAAACCGCATGAGCAAGCGCTCCTTTGACGTGCAGCGCGACCACGCGGAGCTGCTCATAGGCGTATCCCGCCTGCTCATACGCGGAGGCGTATGCGTGTTTTCCTGCAACCTACGCAACTTCAAGCCAGATACGGCGACGCTAGCAAAGGCAGGGGTCTCCATCGAAGACATCACGCCTCGCACGATTCCCGAAGACTTCAAGCGCAATCCCCGTATCCACCATACCTACCTCGTGCGTAGGGCATAGGCATAGGTTTTACCCCACATAACGTTATGCGTGCGGTGTAACGGCCACATTCGGAGACAAGCGAAATCGACTTATGATGTGGCATAATAAGCTCTTCTACAAAATCGCAACGAAAGGACGTAGATGCAAAAGACTCGGAAGTTTTTTTCTCTTGTGATGTCATGCCTGCTCTGCCTCTCACTTATCCCCACTCGAGGCATCGCGGAAATCTCCTCTCAGGATTCCGATGCCACGATGCTGGGCGCAGACCAAAATGACGCCGTGGGCGAGGCGACGGTATTATACCGCGTTCATCGAGTCGGTGAAGCCGCATGGAACGACGACGCGCAAGGCTGGATCAGCCAAGATGCAGACATCCTAAAGAGTCACGACGATACATCCCAGAGAAACGAAGCGGCCCCCCTAGACTCTCTTGCCATCATGCTTTCTGGTTTGCCCGGCTCCGTTGCATATCGCCTGTCAGCGGAGACTCAAGAAGGCAAGTGGGCTAAGGACGGCCAAGAAGCCCAGGTACAAGACGCAACCAAACTTGAGGTAATTCTCGAAGGCGACCTATCCAAATCACACGCCCTGCTCTATAGGTGGCATACCAATGCGGGCTGGAGCCAGTGGGAAGGACTTCCAAGCAAGGCTCAAGACGACGACGCTGTCTCCGACCAGGGCAGCAGCTTGGAGCAGACAGCGGACTCTGTCGACCCCCAACCAAAAGCCGACGCGATCGACGATGTACAGATCGTACTGGTGCCCATCCAGGTCGCAACCGATTACGCAGATTCAAACGACTCCCCCCAAAACACTTCTGACTCCGCCAACTCCAAGGAGACTTCGGCAACCGAAGATGCACTCGTAGTTTCCCCCAGGCAAAATGAGAAGCCCCTACAGGAGCAAGACGACCCCGCAATTGTAGAGGTGCAATCATCTGCAGAAACACCCGCAATCCAAGAGTTGGCCTCCACAAACCCCTCCATATCCTACGTTGCCCATGTACAGAGCTACGGATGGCTCAACTGGGTAAGCGACGGCACCACTGCCGGCACCACAGGCGAGGCAAGGCGCATGGAGGCAATCCAGCTCAAACTGAATGGCATCAACGGCGGCATTCGCTACCGTACCCATGTGCAGACCTATGGCTGGCAAACATGGGCAGAGCATGGTGAAGTCGCTGGAACCACTTACGAATCCAAGCGCATGGAGGCAATCCGCATCGAGCTCACGGGCAATGTCCAGAACACCTACGATATCTACTACCGCGCCCACGTGCAAAGCTATGGCTGGTTGGCATGGGTAAAGAACGGTGAGATAGCCGGCACTACCGGCGAAGCCAGACGCTTGGAGGCACTGGAAATCATTCTCGTTCCCAAGGGCATGCCTGAACCCGATGGCACTGGCACGGAATACCGGGATTATCTTGAGCTCGTGGAAAGCTCCACCTCCCCCAGCATCCATTACTCTGCACACGTACAGACGTACGGATGGCTTTCCCCCGTTGAAGACGGTGCCACCGCTGGTACCGTTGGCGAAAACAAGCGCTTAGAGGCCATAAGGATCGCGCTTGCAAGCAAAGACGGTGGCGTGGAGTACCGTGCTCATGTGCAGGGTTATGGATGGATGGAATGGGAGCGTAACGGCAGTGCAGTAGGCACAACCGGCGAGGCAAGGTATATGGACGTTGTTCAGATCCAGCTCACGGGTGATGCTGCTAGCAACTACGATATTTACTACCGCACCTCTGTGCAAGATCATGGCTGGCTCGGTTGGGCAAAGAACGGGGCAAAGGCCGGCGTCGCACATCAATCCAAGCGCATAGAGGCCATTCAGATTCTCATCGTAGAGAAGGGCACAGCCGGTCCGACCCCACAAACCGGTGGATACATTGAGAACCATATGGATGGTGTGGATATATCTGGATGGGACAAGGGCATCGACATTGACAATCTTGACGCGGAGTTCACCATCATCAAATCCACCGAGGGCGTGAAGGGCACCGTCTACAATCCGGACTACATCGCAATGGCAGACAAAGCCCTGGAAAACGGCATGAAAATTGGCTTCTATCACTACGCAAACGGTGGAAACGCAACTGCCGAAGCCGAAACCTTCTACCAATCTATCAAGGCATACAAAGGCCGCGCCATCGCCTGCCTGGACTGGGAAGGCCAAGGCAATCCGTCCTTCAACACCGGCATTGACGTCATCTGGTGCAAGACATTCCTCGATCGCCTGAAGGCTCTTTTTGGCGGCACGCCCTTCATCTACACGAGCAAGAACTACACAAACTCATTCGATTGGACGAACGTCTCGAACTCATATCCTCTATGGGGGGCTCAGTACGCCGATATGAATCCCTTATTTGGCTATCAGTCCGACCCATGGCAGTCAAAAGCCCCTTGGGGCAGCTGGGGTACCACACCTAGAATCTTCCAATACACGAGCACGGGCGTATTGGTAAACAACGGCGGGATAGCAGAGCTCGACCTCGACCTCTTCTACGGTACGCCTACCGACTGGGATAGCTACTGCAAGTAACCTGCCAACATACGGATAGGAATCTGTGTGGCGAAGGGATGGCCCCGGATGCACGCGA
>CACXZL010000060.1 GCA_902772085.1 uncultured Coriobacteriaceae bacterium
CGGTCTGATCAAGCCGGATGTCGTGCTCTACGAAGAAGGGCTCGACCAGCGGGTGATAGAGGGAGCGGTGCGCGCCATAGCTTCGGCGGACCTTCTCATCATAGGAGGCACATCGCTTGTGGTGTACCCTGCGGCGGGGCTCGTGCAGTACTTCCGTGGCAACGAAGTCGTGATTTGCAACCTGCAGCCCACTCCGCAAGATTCCTCAGCAGACCTCGTGCTAGCCTGTGACATAGCCAAGGCCTTCGACTGGTAAGGTGGCCTATGGGGACAAGCTCCCCTTGGCCATTTCGTCACTGTTCACGGCTGGCCACCAGAATCCTGACGCTTTTGCGTTTGACGAGCCTCGCCAGACGATATTCCAGCAGATTACAGACCTCGGCTCCCTGACGATTCCGTAAAAAAATCGCCATTACCGCCTCTATTCAAAACCGTCCATCCTCCTCGTTGGGCATTTGGGAAAAACCCGCTACAATCTATAGAATCGCTATGTCGACGAAGGATGTGGGAATGCTACGAGATAACTATGCTACTTGGCAGTGCGGTACGCACAACATCTCGCTTGTGCGTCCACGGATCATGGGCATTCTGAACGTTACACCCGATTCGTTCTCGGATGGGGGCAAGCACCTCGATCCAGATGAAGCCATCCAAGCAGGCAGGGATATGTTGGATATGGGTGCCGACATCATAGACGTGGGAGGGGAATCCACCCGTCCAGGCGCCAAAGAAGTTTCCGCGGAAGACGAGCTTGATCGGGTTGCTCCAGTGGTGGAGGCCCTTTGCGATCGCGGTGCCATCGTATCCATAGACACGAGGCATGCGGAAGTCGCACGTACTTGCGTAGAGCTTGGTGCGTCTATCGTGAATGACGTGACTGGCTTCACGGATCCGGCGATGGTGGAACTCGTGGCCGAGTCGGATTGTGGCGTCGTGGTAATGCATTGGAGCCAAAAGACCAATCGTAATTCGCGCAAGTCCGTGCAGCTCTATGCAAACCACCCCGCTCGCCGCATGACGACGAGCGCGAGGCGCTTCACGTTGCCCGATGAGGCTCCGCTCATGCGTGAGGTCATGGGCTTTCTGGGCGATCAGGCACGTACGCTGATGAAGGCGGGAGTGGCTCACGATCGCATTTGCGTAGATCCAGGCCCTGGGTTCGACAAAGGCGCGGACGAGGACATCATCATCCAGCGAAACACAAAGCTCCTGACGTCGATGGGCTATCCCGTTCTCACCGCCGTCTCGCGCAAGCGCTGTGTCGGTGCGGTGACGAGCGTTGACGAGCCGAGCGAGCGGGGCGCAGGTACGCTGGGCATGTGCCTTTCGGCGGTGGCAAACGGAGCGCGCGTGCTTCGCGTGCATGACGTGGCATCGACGTTTCAAGCGCTGAGCTCGTACTGGGTGGCGTCACGCGCCGACTCGCGGCAGGGGTTTGTGTCACTAGGCTCAAGTGTGGGCAACCGTCTCGAGTACTTGACGCGAGCCGTGAAGCTTATCGACAAGATACCACTTACGTGCGTGAACGCCGTAAGCAAGGCATACGAGACCGAGCCGGCATATGGCATGGATACATCGGTGGCAAACGCTGTCGCGGAGATTCGCACCGAGCTGCATCCGCTTGTCTTGCTCGACAAGCTCTTGGAGATTGAAAACACCTTGGGAAGGGTGCGCGATCCCCAGACGCTCGGGCATGGGCCACGTACCATAGACTGCGATCTTTGCTGGATAGAAAGCGAAGAGCACCATGGCGACAGGCTCGAGTTGCCTCATCCTGGCGTGGGAGAGCGCGATTACGTACTCGTACCCATGGAAGACCTCATGGCTGACCCCGTGCGATTCCTCTCCCACGCAGGCATAGACGTGCTGCCTGTAGACGAGCGCGTGGGAAAGGTCATTGCTGAGCTTGGCTCACTTGACTGGCAAGAATAGCATGACCCACGCATAACGGCCATGCATGCAGAAGGGGCCGGATGCGACGAAGAAGGCGTTCCCCGCACGTGCGCGAATCCCCGTCGGCGGCAACGAGCGTTATCCTTGACTCAAGGCGTTCCCTGCGCGCGAATCCCAGTGTGCGCGGGGAACGCTCTTTTCGTCGCAGGTTCGGTGCTTCTGCAGCGATGGGCAATGGTTGCCGCTCGGTCGCGGTGACATAGGGCAACCCCACTCACTCCTCATGCTGACGTTGCCAGAGCCAAATCTCGCGAATGCCGCGGAGCGTAAGGTCTGAGTCAATCACGTCAAAGATGTCGGTGGCAGTGCTCACGGTACGTGCGAGTCCGCCAGTACCTATCACGGTGGCGTCTTCTATCTCAAGTTCGCGCTTTATACGCGCCACAAGCCCCTCTGCCTGTGCGGCGGCACCTATCACCAGGCCGGACTGAAGTGCGGTTTCCGTTGAGTCTCCGAGGGCATGGGGCGGCACTTCTATAGGAACGCTCGATAGCTTTGCGGCCCGCGCAAAAAGCGCGTCGGCAGAGAGCATGAGACCGGGTCCTATAGTACCTCCCCTATAGGCGCCTGAACGATCAACGACGTCGATGTTTGTGGCGGTGCCAAAGTCCACGACGATTGCTGGGTTGCCATAGCTTCGAACGGCGGCAACGGCATTTGCGATGCGATCCGCCCCGACCGTTTGTGGGTTTCTGAGCTTGAGCTCCATGCCGCAGCTGGCTCCATTTCCCACGAGTAAGGGGTCGTGGCCGAGCATACGCTGAAAGCACCGGCGCCAGGCACGGGTAAGCACAGGAACGACGCTTGCGACGGCGGCGTCAGAAATGCTCCTGAAATTGAAACCATCCATGGCGAAGTAGCCGTGCAGCCGCGAACGCAAGCTGTCTGAAGTGTCCGTGTGCAAGGTTGGCATGCGCCAGCACATAAGATTGGTGCCATCATCAGCAAAGAGCCCTATAGTAGTTTGCGTGTTGCCCACGTCGATGGTCAAGAGCATGCTTGCCTCCCCGTACAAATGTAATCCCCTATGCCCCATCATAGAATGAAAGGCGGGGTCTTGCCAGCTAGATGCGTATTCAGAAACCGAAAATTTCTTTAAGAATTGGCAAAAATGCTACGAAACAATCCGTTCGCCAACGATTTATGCTACGTCACAGATTGCATGAATGTTAAATAAAACAGGAATTTATAATACCCTATGTCATTTCGTGCTTTTTGCGTACATAAAGCAAGGTGCTACTGGGATTTCGTTCGGGCTTCATTGCTCAAGCGTTGAGCGGCAAAGTTGTTGCAATTGTGTCGAAATGATGTACATTGGAAATAAGACATGTCGGCAAATAAGAGAAAAGACATGTTCTTATGTAGGCAAGCTTGGGAAAGGGACCCAAGCAAGGATGCAAGGGAAAGGAAGTACTATGCTTACTATTCGTCTGTTCTGCGCCGCGGGCATGTCCACCAGTCTTCTGGTAAGGAAGATGGAAGAGGCCGCGGCGGCCGAGGGCACCGAAGTCGACATCATCGCGTTCCCCGTGGGCGAGATGGATCAGCATCTCGACGGCGTCGACGTTGCTCTTCTCGGACCCCAGGTTGGTTACATGAAGGCTCAGATGCAGAAGACCGCTGCTGCCAAGGGTGTTCCCTGCGACGTTATCCCCATGGCTGACTACGGCATGGTCAACGGCAAGAACGTTCTCGCCTTCGCAAAGAAGCTTGCAAACAAGTAATAGCTTCTCACTCATCGCGATTTAAAAGAAGGAAAGGAAAGGAAAGGAGTTATCGTGGGCGATTTTCTACAGGGTACAGTTCTCCCCCTATTCATGAGATTCGTAAACACCCGCGGCGTCCGTGCAATCAAGGACGGCATGATGTTTACCATGCCGCTCATCATCGTAGGTGCTGTGTACCTGCTTTTGTTCCAGCTGCCCATTGAGTCTGCTGCGAACTTCATCACCAGCCTCGGCATCGTGCCGTACCTGAGCCATGGCTACACCTCCACGTTCCAGATCATCGCTATGGTCTGCGCCGTGGGCGTTGGTTACACGTGGGCAAAGAACGACGGTTGGGAGCCTCTCTCCGCTGGCGTTATCTCGCTCGCCGTGTTCCTCATTCTCATCCCCGACTATGTGGGTGCCGTAATCACCACGGCCGACGGCGAGACCGCCATTGCCGCCGCTGACTCCATCAGCGCTGCTCAGGCTGCCGCCACCGACGGTGCCATCGCAAGCCAGGTTTCTGGTCTGAACAAAACGTGGCTGGCTGGCCAGGGCATGATCGGCGCCATTGTTGCCGGTCTTCTCTCTGGTCTGGTTTACAGCATCTTCATGCAGAAGGACATCCGCATCAAGATGCCCGAGGGCGTGCCTGACGGCGTTGCAGCAGCATTCACTGGCCTGATTCCTGCTGCTACCATCTGCACCGGCGCTGTAGTCGTATACGGCATCTGCATGGGTGTTGCTGGCGTAACCCCGATCGAGCTCATCTATCGCTTCATCCAGACACCGCTCCAGGGCGTAGGCGACTCGCTGCCTGGCGTCATCCTCTTCGAGACGCTCATCCCGCTCCTGTGGTTCTTCGGCGTACACGGCGCTACTGTCGTTGGCTCCGTTGCTCAGCCTATCGCTCTCATGAACCAGGCGGACAATGCCCGTATATTCCAAGAGGGCGTCAATGCTGGTCTGTCCCGTGACGCTGCCATCGCAGCTATCGGTCAGAACGGTGGCCACATCTTCACCGAGGCTTTCCAGAACTGCTTCCAGGCCATCTCCGGCTCTGGTATCACCATCGGTCTGGTAGTCTACATGGCCTTCATGGCTAAGTCTGCTCAGATGAAGCAGGTTGGTAAGCTTGGCCTCGGTTGCGGTATCTTCAACATCAACGAGCCTGTACTCTTCGGTACACCGATCGTTCTGAACCCCAAGCTGCTCGTACCCTTCGTCGCTGCTCCTCTCGTGTGCAACATCGGCGCGTATGTCCTCACCGACATCGGCTTCATCCCCTATACCATGGGCGTTACCGTTCCTTGGACCACGCCTCCCATTCTTTCTGGCCTCCTCGCCATTGGTTGGCAGGGTGCTGCATGGCAGGCAATTGCGCTGGTAGCTTCGTTCTTCATCTATCTGCCGTTTGCGAAGTCGGTCGACAACGACTACCTCGCTCAGGAGCAGGCTGCTGAGGCATAAGCCACTGCGTTAGCAAATCGTGCCGGTGGCGTAGAGTCATCGGCACTCTTGTATGAATGTTTGAACGTGTTTTTCTATTTGAGGAGGTTCTTCCATGACAGAAGAGATGGAGCTCATTTGCTTCCAGGTTATTAGTTCCGCCGGTGGTGCCAAGTCCAACTACATCTCCGCCATTCAGGCTGCCAAGGAGGGTCGTTTCGACGAGGCTCGCGAGATGATCAAGAACGGCGACGACATGATGGTAGTCGCACATGAGCCGCACAACAAGCTCCTCATGTGGGAGGCTCAGGGCCGTACCGACATCGTGTGCGTTCTCCTCATCCACGCCGAGGACCAGATGATGAGCTGCGAAGTCTTCAAGCAGCTGGCAGTTGAGCTCATCGATCTTTACGAGAATCACTTCAAGTAAGCCGATTCTTGCATAGCATGTAATCTTGCGGGGGAGAGCCATTGCTTTCCCCCGTTTTTTATTGAGGAGAATTATGACTACCCTTGGCGTTTCTGTATATCCCGACCTTCGACCCATCGATGAAATATGTGACTACCTTGGGCGGGCGTCTGCCTTTGGATATGCGCGCGTGTTTTCCTCGCTCTTCAACGTAGAGGGGACAAACGAAGAAGTGCATGCACTCTTCGGCAGACTCATCGGAGCGGCGCATGAGATGGGAATGGAGGTTTCGCTCGACATAAACCCCTCGTGCATGCGACGATACGGCGCAAAGCCAGATGACCTGCGGGTTTTTCAGAATCTCGGTGTGGATATCCTGCGTATGGATGGTGCATACGACACCAACGAAAACGTACTCATGCTCAAGAATTCCTATGGTATGAAAATCGAATACAACGCCTCGAGCCTCGATCCTGCTTATATTACTGAGCTGGAAAGGCAAGGCGCGCCAAGAGAGAGGATTTTGGCCTGTCACAACTTCTATCCCCAACGCTATACCGGGTTTCCCTGGGACAAATTCCTCGAGGTTAATAAACGCTTGGGCGAAGCAGGCGTACGAATAGGCGCGTTCGTTGCATCACATGCGCCTGAATCACACGGTATATGGGACGCGACGTGTGGTTTGCCCACCGTAGAGCGGCTACGGGACTTACCTGCTAGTCTGCAGGCACGTTTGCTGGTCGCCGCGGGAACGACCGATGTGTTCTTTGGCAATGCGTATGCCACAGATGACGAGCTGGTCGATGTGCGGAATGCGTTATGCCCGGTAGAGCCTCATTACTTGAGCGATGCGCACAGAGCGAGTATCGACGCCTACGCGTCGTATGCTGGAGGCGAGTTGGATTTGTGCCGGCAGCGTAGAGTGTGCGTGGAACCACTGGACGATTTGACCGAGATAGAGAAAGCCATACTCTTTGAGTATTTCCCCCATATAGACATGGGAGATTCATCCGAATGGATCTGGCGCTCTCGGGGACCGAGGACATTGTTTGCACAAGAGACGATTGCGCCTCGACGTTACGAGCAGGACTATTTCCAGATTGGCGACATCGTTATGGTCAATGACCTTTATAAGCACTATGCGGGTGAGGTTCAGGTGGTGCGCAGGCCTATACGCAATGACGGGACTCGCAACCTTGTGGCTCGCATCAGTTCCGAGGAAATGCTGATGTTTGACGTGATACACGACGGTGACGTAGTTATTTTTGATATTAAACGTACCTAAGCATCTGTTATGTAAAGATGTGACATAAGGACGAGGGGACGCATTGGTACTTGTTGTTCGCTCGCCGAATCTAAAAGGAACGGGCATGGTATAAGGGCAGCGCGTTTGCTATAAAGAGCTTATGTGTGTATACAATGATATGAGGGGAAATACAATGAACGAACTGATTTTTGTGCAGCCGGTGTTTCACGGAAAGCTCTGGGGTGGCCGGAGACTGGAGACGGATTTCGGCTATGAACTGCCAGAGGGCCCAGTGGGCGAGTGCTGGGCCATCAGCGCGCATCCAAACGGCGACTGCCACATAGCGGGCGGACCTTGGGATGGCTATACCCTTTCCCAACTCTGGACCGAGCACCGAGAGCTCTTTGGAAACGTGGA
The DNA here is from genome assembly GCA_902772085.1 of uncultured Coriobacteriaceae bacterium. GTDB lineage: Bacteria > Actinomycetota > Coriobacteriia > Coriobacteriales > Atopobiaceae > RUG440. Next base: position 7,184 of record CACXZL010000060.1, read on the forward strand.
AGGCGACCAGTTCCCCTTGCTCATCAAGATCTTGGATGCCCAGGATGATTTGTCCATACAGGTTCACCCCGATGATGCGTACGCCTATGAGCACGAAAACGGCTCGCTGGGTAAGCGTGAGTGCTGGTATATCCTGGACGCACGTGAGGGCGGCGACATCGTGGTGGGCCAGCGTGCGGCAAATCGCGAAGAGTTTGCGCGTATGGTGGATGAGGGCCGTTGGGATGACCTGCTCAATAGGGTTCCCATTGCAAAAGGCGATTTCTTCCAGATCGATCCCGGTACCGTGCACGCCATCTTGGGCGGTACGCTCGTACTCGAGACGCAGCAGTCCTCCGACGTTACCTATCGCGTCTACGATTTCGACCGTCGTCAGCCCGACGGAACGTTGCGCGAGCTGCACATCCAGCAGGCGCAGGATGTCGTAGATTTTGACGTGAAGGCTCCGGAGTCTGGCAGTGTGACAACGCCCGAGGTAGACGGCGTAACCCATCTGGTCGAGACGCCCAACTACGCGGTCGATCGCGTGGTGGTGAGGACCGACGCACCCGTGACCATAGCCCAACCTTGGCCGTTCCTCAACGTAAGCGTCGTCGAGGGTTCCGGTACGGTGGAGGCTGGTGGCAAAACGTTTGACCTGCCCAAGGGAACGCACTTCGTGGCGCCGGTGGAGAGTGGCGATCTTGCGTTTGCAGGCGACATGGAGCTCGTGATTTCCCACCTGTAGCCGCATAGGACAAAAACTTGATGCCCCCGCTTGGTTGGCAGCTAGAAGAAGCTTTCAGCTGCCAAAGCAAGCGGGGGCATCAATGTTTATGCGGTCAACATAGAGTAACTTATATGATATAAAGCGGGTATTTAGCAAACGTCAAATGGGATGATGAAACAATAACATAAATATATTGATAATGCAATTAAATGAATAAATATGATATAATAATCATCGCAACCGTACGATTCTGCCTTGGTTTTATTACAAAGGAGAGTACTGCTGAGATGAGTGGGTGCCATCCGGTGTCTGAGTTTGTGTCTATGGCACAGAGCGCAGATGACGATATGAGCGAAATGCTTATGCTTGAGCTCGATATCGAGATGGTTTACCAGCGAGGTGAACCTGCGAAAGCGCTTGAGGCAGCTGGTCGTATGCTTGAGCAAACGGATGACAAGATCGATCGCCTCATGCTGCTCAGTACGCATATGATGGCCTCGATTGCATCAGCGGATGACCAGGGAGCGCATGGCGATCTGTTGCAACTCTTATCTCTTTGCAAGCGGGTGCTTGAATCAAGCCCGACTGAGCCATTGTTGGGCTTCGCATTGTTTTGCGTAGCGCGTATCGAAGCCGTACTTGCTACCGATATCATCGATTATAGGGTGTTGGAGACAAACATTAAGCATATGCACCACACTCTTCGGCGAGGAATGGGTCCGATACTCGCTCTCTATTACATACGACGTGGTCGCTTCCAAGTTGCGACTGGCATTGCCTATGCCTGCAGGACGATCGTCGAGCCGTGCGATGAAATAGCAAACATCGACCTCCTCATACTGATGGCGTCGACTCACTTGATTGAGGGTCGCATCGAAGATGCGTGCAACGACCTCATGGAGGCATGGCGCGCCAGCCTGAAGACTGGCATCGTGATGCCCTTCGTGCAACTTCAGTACCTTCTTCTAGGTCTCCAAAAAAGCGTTGACATCAACATTGACGTGATGAGCGAGACCTATCGTCGCATTGAGTTTCTTACTCCGAAGTACCGCAAAGGATGGTTCGGCTTGCGCGAACGATGCGGGCTGTCACAGAAGGGCTTTGACCTTACGCCCTTGGAATGGGACGTGGTAGGCCTTGCGGCACTAGGTTGGTCAAACAAAGAAATCGCGGCACACTTCGCTATTTCCGTAAACACGGTAAAGCATCAGCTCACAAGCTCATATCAAAAGCTTGGGATATCAAAGCGGACTGAAATCGCATCCGTGGTTCGTGTGGTGATGGCACAGACTTCGCGAATCAAGCTTGACGCAACTGGCAAAGCCGCACATATCTCGTAATTTGGTTTTTGTTTTTGGCACATTCCGAAAGTGCAAAGACACGGCTCTTCCAACGCTCATGGCTCGTTGGCAGCATCCAGTCGGACAGATTCAAACGTGCGCCACTGCTAGCTGGGCTTTTACCGCATGTGTGCCGGATGCGGCGGATACATGAACTGCCTTCTTCCTCGCCTGTGGCCACGCGTCCCCGTCTTACCCACGGGTTTCGGAACTGAGCGAACAGATTGCCATGCTATATCAATGCATGTCGATGTACAAGGCACCATCTGAGATGAGAAGGTGCCTACTCTCACTGAAAACAATATCTTATCGTGTAATCAAGAAAATTATCTAGCAAAGTCATCTTTATGTGTGCGATGCGGGAGG
>CACXZL010000061.1 GCA_902772085.1 uncultured Coriobacteriaceae bacterium
GGCTGGTGGTAAGCAGGGCCTGTACCTCGCACATCATGCGTTTCTTGAGAGCGAGCAGGTCGTCCATGCTGATGCCCGATTTGTGCGACTCGCGCAGACGCTTGGCTGCTCCGCGCAGGTAGCGCGTGAGGTACTTGTCCATGTCATGGGTGTTGCGCGAGCAAGCCGTCTCGGGCATGGCTTCCTTGGGAACCACGCCGTACTTCTTTGTGAGACTCCGAAACATGTCCCATTGTCCGCCATCGCCAATGGGGTCGGCGAGCAAAAACGCCATCAACCTTCCGTCAAGTGGCTCGTCAAGCGTGTCGAGGATGTTTTGCAGGAACCAATTGCTCTTTTCGAGTTTGTCGAAGTAAAGTGGATAGGACTGACTCAGCTCGAAGGTCTTGAGGTTGTATTTCTTTATGGTTCGGTAACGGAAAGTATTGAGACTGGCAAACATCCAGCAGCGACCGGATCTCTGCTGGTCGCAGCGATCTCCTTGCGGTACCTCCACGTCGAAGGCCTCGATAGCGTTTGCGGCAACTGCCTCAGGCACGCGCGCCACCTGCCGAAGGCCTTGGGCGGTGACGGCGTTTCTTGCCACGACGTTGGCGCGGCTTGTGCGAAATCTTTCGTTGTTTTGAGCAATGTCGTTGAACGTGATGGTTACGGGTTCGTTCATGCTGTCCTCCTTGTGTGTTTGTCTTCCAGACATGAATGTGGCCACTACACTATATATAATCTCTTGAGGACTCAGTCGGATGAGTCTTTGAATATAAAAATCGAAGGTAGAGGTGCACATGATCTCTGTTGAACAAACGAGCTGGCAAACAATATATGAGTGCCTTTCTCGAGCGGGCGTTACGCAGCCTTTGGAACAGACTGAGGTATGGGCTGCTTATCAAAATGAGATAGACGGTCGTACGTCTTGGGAGCCCCTCGTGGTAAAGCGCGACGGTGAGGAGATAGCCACGGTGCTCTTTGTGGAATACCATACTCATGGCTACCGCTACGTGCGCTCGAGCCATGGTCCGGTGTGGATGTGCGAGCCGGACGAGCAGCTCGAAGAAGAGGTTGTTCGAGCGCTGCAGGACTATGTCCACAAACGCGATCACAAACAGGTGTTTTTGCGGATGGCAATCGCCCATGAGCTGAGTTGCACGAGTCCCGTGCTTTCCACCGTCCCGTATGACACGACCGTTGTGCTCGATCTTACCGGTGGGGAAGAGGACATCTTGAGTCGTATGAAACCGCGCGGAAGAAGAGACGTGCGCAAGTCGGTGCGTGAGGCTCCAGTCACCTGCGCGGACGAGACCGAGCAAGCTTTGGCGTCCTTTTCCGAGTACTATGAGGTAATGTGCGAGACGGCTGGTCGTGATGGCTTCGCTCCGGCCCCGCAGTCGGATTACGAGCTTATGCTAAGGGTGCTCGGTGCCGAGCACGTGCGTGTGTATGCCGCTCGCTTGGAAGATGGAAGCGTGTGCTCGTGGTCGATCTGCACGTTGCAGGGAAAGAGGGCGACGAGGTACTACGCCGCGTCGCTCACAAGCACCATGCGCATGCACGTCAGTGATCGACTCTGCTTCTTTGAATGCTGCGAGCTGGGCAAACGTGGCTTTACTGAGTACGACCTCATGGGCATCGGCTCTGACTTCGCGCCGAGCCTCAAGGGCTTGAATGAGTTCAAGACCAAATTCAGCAAGGAAGTCACGCCCGTTGCGCCCGATCGCGACGTACCCGTGCGAAAGACGACGTATGCCCTGCTGCACAAGGTGAAAGACGTCCGGACGAGGAAATAACCTGGTCGCTCTTTTGGTGATAAACCAATAAGGCAAGGGAGAACTATAGGAAAGCGGCCTTTTCCGTGACAAACTTGATGGTTTTTGCACGTGGGCCGCTTAAGTTACCTACTTGCCCTGCTGCGCGAGCCAGCGGCGGTGGGAGACGGTACGCTTGGCCATGATGGAGCGAGGTTCATCGGGGAAGGTCACGATGTTTGGCGTGCCGTTGTTCCAGAGCTCGATGACATCCTCTGCTTCCTCGATGAGGTTCTCGATGTCTACAAGGCCGTAGAGCCGCATGGGAAGCAAGAAGATGGGGATGTGAATCTTGCCGGCGTCAACCGCGCGTTTTGCATCGAACTCGAGATGGGGGCACAAGAGTGCTACGTCCACCTCGCCCTGACGGTCGCGGTGCGTACCAGTGATGAAGGCGGAGTCATCGCCGTAGAGATTGGCGAACGGAATGAACTCGAGAAACACCTCGTCTTCGAGATGCTTGGCCGAGAGTTGCTTGTTGAGATGTGAGGCCATGGTGCTCGACGAGAATCCTCCTCCACAACAGATGGCAATGCGCAGCATGTATGGCTCCTTCCTTTGTTGGAATGAAACTGGAACGAAATGATTATGCACCATAGCAAAGAGCTGCGGGTTCTCATTTGCTGATTCTGGCGTGCTTTTGGCGATGTACGGTCATGTACAACCACGATGCGTTGTATTGCTAGCAGTCCAAATAATCCATGACCTCGGCCTTGATTTTCTGGAACGCCCCGTTCACTTCGGGCTGTGCGAACTCTATGTCCATCATCTGGAGGATATACCCTTGCTCGAATGACTTGCGACGGGCAGCCAACGACTCCAGACCGAAGCAAAGCGCGATGTGCGCCAAATGATAGTCGGCATAGGTGGTGCGCTTGGAGTAGTCTGCCAGCTCGTGGCGGAAGAACGCCTGCACGATAGCGTCCGAGAAATCCGAAGCAAGAATCTCCTCTTTGGTATGGCCGTAGATCGTCTCCCAGCCGCTTTCCACAATGGTGCGGAATATATCCATCTGGTCTGCCTCGCGGATGAGCTTGCAATACGTGTGCTCGCGCTCGGTGAGCCCATCTGGCAGATGGAAATCGCTATGGTGATAGACTGCTTTGTACACAACGAGCTGATCTTCTTCACAGACATCGCCCCAATTGGGAATGAGGTCGTCAACGAGCCCGTAATCAAACAAAAGGTTTGCTCCGACGTGCGCATGGTTCCACACGTCGGAGTCCCTGAACGTTTGCGTTACGATAATCTGCCCAAAACGCCCGAAGTCATGGAGCTCGCCGATCAACCAAGCGAGATCGGTGTCGTAACGACTGAAGTCGAGGTCATGTGCGATATGGTCGCAGTTGCTTGCCACGATGTGCGAATGCTCAATCTTTGCCTCACACATCTCGTATACTCGCTCACCAGTGACTTCGTCGTAAATTGAGAAGTACTCATCGCAACGACGTTCGATTTCCTTTCGATCCAACTCTATGTCCATGTCGGACTCCTCGTGTCTGCAATTATTGTGGCGCCTCTAGCATACAGAAAGGGGCGCCATAGAAATACGTGATGAAGACACGCATATAAAGAAAGGGGACGAGACTTTACGCAACCTGTACGATCTCGCTGCCAGTGGTGTCGTAGTCGGCAAGAGCAACGCTCACGATGGCAGGGTCGTCATAGGTGTTGTAGTAATACGTATTTGTGCGGGTGGACATGCCGCCCGTGTAGACTGTGATCTCGTAGGCACCATCACCCATCTTTGCTGCGCCGTCCACCATGGATACCGCTCCAAGGGTGTGGAACAAGCGACTGACGTTTTCTGCCTCGGTGTCCTTTTGAGGGTAGTGTGCGTTGTGGTACGCCACACGAACGAAACGGGAGGGAGAGTAGCAGTCGCCGGGGATGCCACGCATGCCACTGCCCGAGCCAAAAGCCGTAAGCTTGGCGGTGCGCCAGTTCAAGGGGCCTACGACCTCGGGATTGCAGGCAATATAGCTGCGGACGTTTTCCTGATGATAGGCAAAGGTGGGCTGGTTTGCCAAGACGTCGAAGTCGTCGTGATAGACGTGCATGCCGTCTGCCATGTACTCCACCACGATGCTGCGGTCGGCATCCCCGATTATCCAATGCAGGAGCGAGCAGGGAAATTGCTCGTTTATGGGATGGTCGACGATGGCAGTGTCCTTCAAGGCCTCCTCGACCTCGTCGACGGTCTCGAAGTTCGCGACGACCCAGAGCGGGAACTCCCAAGCGCACACATTGGTCTTGCCCTCTATGGCATCCTTCTCGTACTGGGCGTACCCAGGGAAGTTCAGTCCGGCAACGGCCAGGCCGCCGTCGTTTGCGCAGTCGAAGTACAGCGGGGTGTTTTCGGCTACGATGCCCATGCCATAGACGGGGCGTTTGAGAGCGGGGATGGCTCCAAAGGGGGAGTTTGGCGTCCAGCCCGTGGGGGTGATGACCACTCGCTGACCATAGCCGCAGCTCCAGTCAAGATTGCGCCCAAAGTACATGTTTCCGCTGTTGTCGGTGAAACGAATGCCAGTGCACATGGTAAAACTCCTTTCGGTAACGCGCATCGACTCATAGCAGCATCTTGCTTGCCAAAGCAAGAATATGATATCAAAAAATATGCAAGATGCCTTCGTTTACGACGAGCGGTGGAACCCGATTTACGACTGGGTGCGTTTTGGGATGTGGAAGCGCAGGACTTACAGCGTCGCAAGCTTCTTACGATCGATTTTGCCGTTGTTTGTGACGGGCAGGTCGTCTACGATGCGAATCCTCTTCGGAATCATATAGGTTGGCAGGCTCGATGCGAGCTGCTTACGCAGCTCCTTTGCGTCCTTGGAGGTGAAGGTCTCTGACGGAGCGTCCATCACCACTGCCGGAGCGTCCATCACTAGGTATGCACTGAGGCTTCTCACGGTGCCGTCTGGCTTGCGCACGGGAAGTACCGCGACGCGCACGACACCCGGAAGCTTGGCGATGTTTGCCTCGATGTCCTCGAGCTCGATGCGGTAACCGTGCATCTTGATTTGCAGGTCGATGCGTCCGCTGTAGAAGAGCAGGTCGTCGTCGAGATAGCCCTCGTCGCCCGTGCGATAGGCGCGCATGATCGTCCCGTCCACGTCGTAGGTAGAAAACGCCTTGCGCGTGCGTTCCTCGTCGTGGAAGTATCCCACGCTCACGCTGTCGCCCACGATGACGATCTCGCCCTTGTTTCCCTGCGGCACGTCGTTGCCCTGCTCATCAACGATGCGGATGATGGTGCCGGGCTTCGGCCGTCCCACGGGAAGCGGGGAGTGGGTTGCCGAAACGTCAGGCGTGACCAAGATGCCTGTCACGGCTACCGTGGACTCGGTGGGTCCGTAGGTGTTGTAGACCTCGGCTTTGGGGAAGGCCTCGATGAGACGCTCGGCGGTGCGGTTTGTGAGCGTCTCTCCACAGAAGAGGAACGTGCGCATGCGTGGCAGAAGCGCCTCGTTGAACGATGGGTCGGCAAGGCACATCTCCACAAACGAGGGCGTGGAGACCCAGACGGTCGCCTCAGATGTGCGCAGACGCTCGAAGAGGGTGCTCATGGATTCCAAGAGACTCTTGCTCAGCGCGTATTCCGTTCCTCCTAGGCTGAGTGACAAATACAGGTCCATGACCGAGAGGTCAAACGAATACGGCGCCTGGTTCACAAACACATAGCCCTCGTCGGCGTTCGTGCACATGGTCTTGCCCCAGGCGATGAAGTTGTCGAGGCAGTCCCGCGTGATTTGGACGCCCTTTGGTTTGCCGGTGCTGCCCGAGGTGAAGATGATGTAGTACACGTCGTCCGCGCCGATCCAGTGAGGCCTGAGATCGATCGTGTCGCCCCCGGCGGCAATGCGCGCCACGTCGTCTGCGGTAAGGACGAGAGCGTCGCCACAGTCGATGTGTGGGAGCTCCTCAAACGCGATGACGAGATCGGGCTCTACCTCGCCCACGATGTCTTGCAGGCGTCCTTCGGGTACCGATACGTCTACCGGGCAGTAGGCACGTCCCGACTTGGAACAAGCTACAAAGCTTGCGATCATGAGCGGATCCTTGTGGCCGTAGATGACCACGGGCTTTTTGCCGGGTATGTTTTGGACGATGTATGAGCCCATGCGATCCGAGTGGGCACCCAGCTCGCTCCAAGTGATCGACTCCGTACGATCTGGTGCGTTGAGGACATAGGCCGTCCTCTCGGGATACGCCTCTACATTGCTTGCGATGGATTCCAAAATGTTCACGTGAGTACACCTGCACATTCATAGGGGACATAACGATTGAGAACAACCGTGCAATCGTAATATAGTGTGCGTCCGCATGCGTTCCGACGATAAAAAACCCACGAACAAGAAGCGAGGGGTTCAGTCCGTTTTGACATCCTGTGTCTTCGCGACGGCGACGCAGGTGAGCTTGCCGTGGCGCACACCTTTGAGGCCGAGCATGCAGTCGGCCATGTTTGCAACGATACGCCCTTGTCCGCGCACCGCCACGATCTCCAGGCAGGTGTCGTGGTCCATGTGCACGTGCATCGTACTCACGATCTCGTTGTGGTGGCGATGCTGGATCTTGTCGAGCCTTTCTGCGAGGCCTGGGGTGTGGTGATCGTACACCATGGTGATGGAGCCGGCCACCTCCTCGTCGGGAATGGCGAGCGCGTCGTCGACCAAACGCTCACGCACGATGTCACGCAGCGTCTCCGAACGATTTTGTCGGACGCCTCGCCGCTTGGTGTAGGCGTCGAGCTCCTCGAGGAGGTCTTCGGGCATGGTGATGGAAAAACGTACGAGGTCGCTTGCCATCGTCGCTCCTTTCTGTGGCCTTAAGCTTGGCGCTCCAGCACTGAGAGCAGCATATCCGTTTGCTGTTTTGTCGTTGCCCAGCTTGTGGCGAATCGGATTACCGTATGGCTGGCGTCGTGCTTCTCCCAGAAGCTAAACTCTACCGTTTGGGAGAGTCGCTGCGTGTCTTCGTTTGTGAGGATCACAAAAATCTGGTTCGTGGGGGAATCAAACGCCAGCCGGTAGCCGTTTTGCACCAGCGATTCGCGAATCCTCTGGGCCGATGCGATCGCGGGCTGTCCGATGCGCAGGTACAAGTCATCGGAGAAGAGTTCGTCAAACTGAACGCCCAACACCCAGCCTTTGGCCATCAGGGCACCGTGCTGCTTGACGATGGTAAAGAAGTGCTGAAGCGTTGCCGGATTTGGAGCCACCACGGCTTCGCCAAGCAAGGCACCGCACTTCGTGCCGCCGATGTAGAAGACGTCGCAAAGACGGGCGAGGTCGGTCAGCGATGCGTCGTTTTGGTCACAGGCAAGCGCATAGGCGAGTCGGGCGCCGTCCACGTAGAGCTTGAGCTGGTATGCGTCGCAGACGTTGCGTAACGCCTCGAGCTCGCTTCGCGAGTAGAGCGTGCCGTATTCGGTGGGTTGCGATACATACACCATGCCGGGGGCAACCATGTGGTCGCGGTTCTCGTCTGCAAAGAACGTCTTGCAGTATTGATGTACGGCATGGGCGTCAAGCTTGCCCAGACGGTGGGGGAGTGCGAGGACCTTGTGGCCGCCTGCTTCGATCGCACCAGCCTCATGTATGCTGATGTGTCCACTGCTTGCGGTTATGACGCCTTGGTAGGGAGCGAGCAGTGCGTCGATGACGGTGGCGTTTGTTTGCGTGCCTCCTACGAGAAAGTGAACGTCTGCGTGTGGGCAGTTGCAGGCAATGCGGATTTTCGCGCGAGCAGAGGCGCAGATAGTGTCTGTGCCGTAGCCAGGCTGCTTGATCAAGTTCATCGTGCCGAGGCGTTCTAGGATCGTTGGGTGTGCGCCTTCCTGATAGTCCGAGGCGAAGGATATCTTGGCCATGCTCATTCTCCCGTCTGGTCGTTTCTTTCACGGCGTATGATACTCGTTCTTTGTCGCGAGGTGGCGTGTGCCGCGAGTTCTTGTGTGCAGAATCGGACACTTGGGCTTGTGTAACGGTGCGTCATGTCCGCATGTGCACACGACATCCGCATTCGTGTGCAAATACGGACATGAATCCTTCGTATTGGGCCCTCATGTGTCCGTATTTGCACACTCGGAATAGCTGCGTGTGCACATACGGACACGTGCGAAGTGCATTCACGTCTTATATGTCCGTATTTGCACACGCGTAGGCTGGATGCTGCCGTGGTATCCTAGACGGGCAAAACAAGCCGCGAAGAAGGGATTCTCATGACAAAGCCACGGATATATATAGATGGGCAGAGCGGAACGACGGGGCTACAGATTTTTGAGCGCATTGGTGCGCGAGACGACTTGGAGCTTCTGCGCATTGATGAGGACAAGCGCCACGATATCGAAGAGCGTCGCAAGTTCCTGAATGCGGCAGATGTCGTATTTCTCTGCCTGCCGGACGACGGAGCCCGTGAGGCGGTGTCTTTGGTCGACAACCCCGACGTCTGCATCATCGATGCGTCTACAGCACATCGCACGGCCGAGGGGTGGACGTACGGCTTTCCTGAACTAGGTGCTGAACAGCGTGAAGCGATTGCGAGGAGCAAGTGCATTGCAAATCCAGGTTGTCATGCCACTGGGCTTGTATCTGCAACCGCTCCTCTGGTGCAGGCGCAGATCCTGCCAACTGACTATCCTCTCACGTGCTATTCGCTCACCGGTTATTCGGGTGGCGGCAAGCGCATGATTGCGGACTATGAGGCGAAAGATCGGCCCGTGAAACTCGACGCGCCGGGAATCTATGGCCTCTCCCTTCATCACAAGCATCTGCCCGAGATGCAGAAGATATGTAGCCTCGCATACCCTCCTGTGTTTATGCCGGTGGTAGACGACTACTACAAGGGTATGGCCACCTCCATCATGCTGCATGCGCGCATGCTGAGGGGCGGAGCAGGTGCTGCGGACGTGCATCGCTGCCTGAGCGCTCACTACGCCGGCCAGCGCTTCGTGAAGGTGCTGCCCTTTGGGTCAAACGATCCGGTACTCTATGCAAACGAGCTGGCTGGTACCAACGAACTGCACATCGTGGTGTGCGGTGACGATGAGCTCGTTACCGTTACGTCGTTGTTTGACAATCTCGGCAAGGGTGCCTCAGGTGCCGCCGTGCAAAACATGAACATCGTGCTTGGCCTCGACGAGGCAACTGGTCTCGATGGCATAAGGGGCTAGACACCTCTCCATCTACTCGGTTTCGAGGAAGGCGCCGCTCTGGCGGTCCCAGAGGGACTCGTACACACCGCCGGCTTGGCTCAGGGTGGCGTGTGTGCCGTCTTCCACGATCTTGCCTTCCTCGAGTACGACGATGCGATCGAGCGAGGCAACGGTGGAGAGACGATGCGCCACCACGATGCTCGTGCGGCCGGCCATGAGATTCTCCAACGCTTCTTGCACCAATGCCTCGGATTCAGAGTCGAGCGCAGAGGTGGCCTCGTCGAGCACGAGGATGGGGCAGTTGGCCAAAATCGCACGCGCGATGGCGACGCGTTGACGCTGACCTCCGCTGAGCTTCACCCCTCGTTCTCCTACCATGGTATCGAGCCCGTGGGGGAGACGGTCGATGAACTCTGAAGCGTTGGCCAGACGTGCCGCCTGCATGATCTCCTCATCGGTCGCGCCAGGGCGTCCGTAGGCGATGTTTTCCCGAATCGAGCGATGGAAGAGAAGCGCTTCCTGGGGTACATAGGCGATTTGGCGACGGAGACTCTGCTGCGTGCAAGCGCTTACATCCTGTCCATCGACGAGAATGTGTCCGTCCTGCACGTCAGAGAGGCGTAGCAATAGCTTGGTGAGAGTGGTCTTGCCCGATCCCGAGCGTCCCACGAGGCCCACGCGCTGCCCACCATCCACATGCAGATTCAGATCCTGAAACACATAGTCGTCTTCGTTGGCGTCGAAATAACGGAAGGACAGGTGGGAAAAGTCGATGACTCCTGCGTCTACCCGTAGTTCCTGGGCGCCCGGTGCGTCCTCCACCAGTCGTGGCTCGTCGAGGATCTTTGTCATCTCTGCCGCATCGCCTACGGCGCGGTTCATGCGCTGCATCATGGAATTGATATAGTTGAAGCGCATGGACAGCTGATAGGTGTAGGAAAACATCATCACGAGCGTGCCGGCCGAGATGCCGTACCATGCATTGCCACCGCACACGAAGATGGACGTCACAAACATGATGACCGTGATGAGCGTGCTGGTCATGGCGCCGCGTCGCATCATGGCGTTCATGGAGATGCGCTCGGCTGCCATCGCTTCCCGGTCCGCCTCGTCAAAGAGTTGGCGCTCGTAGTCCTCGCGTCCACATGTCTTGACGGCGAGGATGTTTGTCACAGCGTCTGAGAGCACGCCGGAGAGCTTGTTTTGCGCGCTGGCAGTTGCGGCGGAGAGTGGCAAGATGCGCTGGTACATGGTGTAGGCCACCACCACGTAAAGGATGAGCAGTGCAAAGAGTATGAGCACGAAGACCGGCGCGGCGGGAGCGAGCGTCACGATGGTGCATACGATGGCGGCGATGGTGGGGATGAGCGAGTACACCACCACGTCCACAAGGGCGGAGTAGCCACCGGTGAAACGGCTGGTCTGGCTCACGAGCGATCCGCCGAAGCGCGACGTGTGGAATGTCATCGACTGGTTTGCCAGCGTGTCGAAGCAGAGGCGGGCAAGGTGGTAGTTGCCGTTCATCTCGAGCTGCATGACCGACCAGTCCTGCAGCTTGGAGCACGCCTGTCCCACGGCGTTTACCAGAAGCAGCCCCACGATATAGGGTCCAAACACCTCAAAGACCTTGTCTGCTGTGACGGGTTCAGCTTGGACGCGGTCTACGATGAGACCCATGATCCAGGTGTTTGCGTACGTGAGCAGCGCCGTGTACGCGACCGATGTGAAGACTGCCATGAACGTTGCGAAGGGCTTCTTCTGTGTAACCCACCAGAAGTGGTGCAACGTACGGCGTACGGTAGATCTCTCAAGTGGCCCGGTCTTTCTTTGCGACATGCCTTGCTCCTTCGTGTATGAAGCGGTCCGTATAGGCTGTGTACGATGCATAAGATAACACCTCGTGCGCTGAACGAAGCCTGACAGAAGTTGTCGCAAAAGAAACGAACAATTGTTTCATAGACTGCTATAATCGAACAAACAATGCTTGACGATAGTAACGGGAGGCGATACTATATGATCGTTTCGTTTCGCAACAAGGACACCAAGCGTTTGTATGAGGGCAAAAGGGTGAAGGAGTTCCAGCCCTTTGAACGAATTGCTCTACGCAAGCTGCGGCAGCTCCAGATTGCGGAATGTCTCGACGATTTGCGCGTACCTCCTGGCAATCGGCTCGAGCTTCTCCACGGGGATCGAGAAGGCCAGTACAGCATGCGGATAAACAACCGCTATAGACTGTGCTTCGTATGGATGGCCGGTGGTCCGCACGAGGTGGAGATAGTGGATTATCACTGAGGAAGGTGATTGCCCATGGGTAGTGCATTGGAACCCGTTACGCCAGGGGAGCTCCTGAAGGAGGAGTTCTTGTTGCCCATGGGCATCAGCCAGTATCGCTTGGCGAAGGAGACGGGCATTCCTGCCCAGCGTATAGGGCAGATTATCCTGGGCCACAGGTCTGTCACCGCAGATACCGATTTGCGACTCTGCCGATTCTTTGGACTGTCGTATGGGTATTGGCTTCGCGCTCAGGTCGCGTATGATATCGAGATGACAAGACGCAAATTGGAACCAGAGCTGGAGAGAATTCGACCGTGGAACGCGGATGATGAGAACTTGTGTGAAGACGTGATGTCCTACGAGGCGACTCCGGCACAAGCGGCGGACGTATAAGTTTGTTTGTCGTGTGATTCTTTGTATGGGAACGTGCGTTCTCTTTTCTTCAGAGTAAACTGATGCGGTAATCCAGCGTATGAGAGGAACTCCATGGCATCGGAATCCATAGTTATCAAAGGCGCACGTGAGCACAACCTGCGTGACGTGGACGTATCCATCCCGCGCGACAAGCTCGTGGTCATCACGGGCCTTTCCGGCTCTGGCAAGTCAAGCCTCGCGTTCGACACCATCTATGCTGAGGGACAGCGCCGTTACGTGGAGAGTCTTTCGAGCTACGCAAGAATGTTTTTGGGTCAGATGGACAAGCCCGATCTGGATTCCATCGACGGTCTGAGCCCCGCCGTATCCATAGACCAAAAGACCACCAGTCGCAATCCCCGCTCCACCGTAGGCACCGTCACCGAGATCTATGACTATCTGCGCCTGCTCTACGCTCGCATCGGCACGCCACATTGTCCTGAGTGTGGCCGTCCCATCGCGCGTCAGACCACCGATCAAGTGGCCGACAAGGTGCTGGCCCATGCACAAGGAAGACGTGCGCTCGTGCTTGCGCCCGTAGTGCTCGGTCGCAAGGGTGAGTACACCAAGCTCTTTGAGGACTTGAAACGCGAGGGATTCAGTCGTGTGCGCGTGGACGGAGAGGTGCGCGAGCTCGATGGGGGAGAGATTCGTCTGCCCAAGACCTTCAAGCACTCCATCGAGGTTGTGGTGGACCGTATCGTCGTGCGTGAGAACTCCCTTGGCCGCATTGCTGAAGCGGTAGAGACGGCTACGCGTCTGGCGGAAGGGCGCGTGGGGTTCCTGCTTTTGGCGGATCGGAAGGACCCCGAGGGAATTCCCGAAGAACTGCTGCAGTACTCGCTTGCCTTGGCGTGTCCGGAGCATGGTCACTCCATAGACGATCTCCAGCCACGCGACTTCTCGTTCAACGCCCCCTATGGCGCTTGCCCCGACTGCGACGGTTTGGGGACGCGTCGTATCGTGGATGCCGCCGCGCTCATAGAGGACCCGTCGCTCTCGGTGGCGGATGGCGTCTTTGGCAGCGTCTTTGGCAACTCCAACTACTATCCTCAAATTCTCTCTGCGGTGTGTACGCACCTTGAGGTGGATCCAAAGACTCCGTGGGCAGACCTTCCCAAGCGCGTGCAGAACGCGTTGCTGGACGGTCT
>CACXZL010000062.1 GCA_902772085.1 uncultured Coriobacteriaceae bacterium
TTCACCTAATCAACGCACTGTCCCGGGATTCAGTACGTTTGTTCGCCCCTCCCCCATGGGGGAGGGGGAGGGTCTTACACCACTTTTCGGGACGCTACTGTCTCGTGTCCGACTTTGCACACGCGCGGGCGTCCCGTGTGCACAAACGGACACGAGACCGCCCGAATCGGCATCCGCGTGTCCGGAAAAGCACACGCCATAAGGCAGCGTGTGCACAAACGGACACGTCCTGCCCGCACTCGCCGCGCGGGCGTCCGCTTGCGCACGCGGCCGCTCTGGTCGCGCGCGAATGCGGACGTCGAGGCGCCGGGACCAACCTCCGCGCGTCCGGAAAAGCACACGCACGGCGGCGGCACGCGCATGGCCAGACGCGACCCGTCTTCGCCCCGGGAGGCCCGCGCATGCCGCCCAGTAACGTGTGGACCGATCCACCAGGGGTGCAAACGGCAATCGACTCGCAGCCGCCCTCAGAAGTACCTTGGACCGACGTAGCCAAACCCCGAAGGTCGGCTATACTTATATTTCTTGACGAACAAACCCAATCGAGAAACGGTAGCCCATGTCACACACAACACCACAGGACGACAAGTCCCTCGACATCCCGTCATTTCTCATGAATCCCACGCGCAGGGTCTACGCCGAACCAAAAGAAGACGAGGTGGAGGCCGTTATGGAGTCTGTGCGCCAGGCTGCATCTCGGCCTCAGCCAGAGACGGTCTCGGGGTCGAAGCCCCGCAAGCGCCCACGCAAACAAACCCACAAGAAGCGCCGCAGTGATACGAGCACCCAGAAACCAGCGGCCAACCGCGCATCGAGCGCGGGTCGCACGGATGCGTCTGAGCCCGTTGGCGCAGCGGCGAGGAAGGCCAATCCCAGTGCGCCGGCGCCCAAACCTCAGGTCATAGCGGATGAGCCAGAAGTGACCGTCCCAGAGGCATCCGCCGTTAAGTCAGACATCGACGCCGAGCCCTCCGCAGATACGGCAGCCCCTGCTTACGCAACGCCGGCAACTGAGCCCGACGCGGCACAGGCATCCGCACGCATCGCCTCTGCAAACTCTGACGTCCGGCCGGAGGCAACCGCCACCGAAGCCCCCATGTCCAACGCCGCGTCGGTGCTCGCAAGTGCCGTCTTGTCCTTTGACGCACCCGTCGTTACCGCAGACGAGGACGTAGAGCTTCTTCCCACAGACGGGGCGTCCGCTCCATCGGCAGCAGAGGCTTCCCCCGTGGCGGACGACGCCGCACCCACAACGGACGACGCCGCAACTTCCCCCAAAGAGGCTGCCACCGAGACGCCCGACTGTCCACAAGCCGCGGACCTCTCCGCACCCGACGACGCTCCCGTACCGCAGCCCGCACCCCAGAAGCCAGCCGAGGACGTCCCCGCCCCCAGCCTCGAAGAAGACCTGCACGCGCTCGCCGAGGTGGAGCGACGGCTCTTTGCCCATCGCTATGCCACCGCAGAAATCGAGACCTACGGCGAGTGCATCGATCCCCCCAAGGTCACGGCCGACCGTGCCGAGGTGCTCGCCGTGCTTATGGAAGAAGACCACGAGCTCCTGAGCAAGCCCGAGGTAGATGGGGCTCTCAAGCGCCTCGCAGCGCATTCGAGCGAGCTCGAGCCACTGGTCGCCAAGCAAGTGGAGGTTCTCATCCGCGACCGGCAGCGCATCGTGGGCGTCCCGGCCGCCCTCCAGGCCAAGTTGGTCCGCCTGCAGGCGGAGTCCTACGACGCCTGGCTCGCGGCCAAAGCTCATGACGACTGGCGCTCGTTTGCCCCCTATCTCGACCGCCTCGTGAACCTCCAACGCAAGATAGCCGTAGGCATGAATCCCGACGCCGATCCCTACGACACGATGCTCGACATGTACGAGAAGGGCACGAGCTGCGCCTTCTACAACACCTTCTTCTCGCGCGTGAAGCAATGCGTGGTGCCCCTGCTCTCATCCATATCCATGAGCGGCCGCACCCTCAGCCGTTCCTGCGTAGAGGGCCACTTCGACGAGGCGCGACAGTGGGAGCTCGCACAGGACATCGCGCGCCTGGAGGGCATCGACGAAAGCGCCCACTACCTCACCTCCACCGAGCACCCCTTCTCGCAATCCATGACCAGCAACTATGTGGTCACGGCAAACCACGTCGATCCGCACGACCTCATGAGCAGCGTCTCTAGCATGATGCACGAAGTGGGCCACAATCTCTATGAGCAGGGCGTAAATCCCGACCTCAACCGCACCTCTCTCGCCGGCGGCACCTCCATGGGCATGCACGAGGCGCAGTCGCGCTTCTTTGAGAACTACGTGGGCCGTGACCGCGCCTTCGTTCCCGTGCTGCTCACGCTCATACAGAACCGCTTCCCCGGCCAGCTCGGTCGCGTCACACCAAACCAGTTCTATCGCGCCATCAACCGCGTGGCCCCCTCCCTCATTCGCATGGACGCCGACGAGCTCACCTATCCGCTACACATCCTGGTGCGCTACGAGATCGAGCAGCTCCTCATGGCAGGCAAGGCAACGGCGACCGAAGTGCCCAAGCTCTGGGCCGATCGCTATTCCCGCTACATCGGCGCAAGCGTGAGGAACCACAGGGAAGGACCGCTTCAGGATGTCCACTGGGCACAGGGTTGCTTCGGCTACTTCCCCACCTATGCGCTCGGCAACGCCTATGCGGCGCAACTCCGCGCAAAGATGATCGAAGAAGGGCTCGACTGGGATGCCACGCTCTCGTCGGGCAACCTCTCCCCCATCCGCGATTGGCTTCGCGAGCGCATCTGGCAGTACGGTCGTTCCAAGGATCCCGCAGACATCATCAGAGAGGCCACCGGCGAGCCGTTCAACCCCCGTCACTATGCAAACTACCTCACAAACAAGTACGTGGAGCTGTACGGTCTGAGATAGCCCACCCATACGTTCGACATGCCCTTCGGGATGGCGTCTTCGTGAGCCCGTGCGTGTACGCCGGCTCGCCGGACGCCAAGCCGAAGGGCGAGCTCTTGGAAGGAGAGTAGAGACATGCGCGCACTTGTTCAACGCGTTCTGAAGGCAAAGGTAGAGGTAGACGGACAAGTGGTGGGCCAGTGCGGGCACGGCCTTCTCGTGCTGCTGGGCGTCGGTCACGACGACACCGCGCAGACGGCCGAGCGCATGTGGCGAAAGATCTCACGCCTGCGCATCTTTTGCGACGATGCGGGCAAGACCAACCTCTCGCTTGCCGACGTGCACGGCGAGGTGCTTGTCGTGAGCCAGTTCACACTCTACGCGGACTGTCGCAAGGGAAATCGCCCATCGTTTACCGACGCCGCCCAGCCGAGCACGGCAAGCGAGCTGTACGAGCTGTTTTGTTCGTTGGTGGAAGGCGACCTCGGTCACGTGGACCACGGTGTCTTTGGGGCGGACATGCAGGTGAGCCTGGTAAACGACGGCCCCTTCACCGTCTGGCTCGAGATCTGAGCCTTGGCAAAAAAGGGACTGATCGCCGTTTCCCATTCCCCCTTTTGTCAAAAAGCCACTTCACATTTCCTTCATACTGTGTCATCATACTCTCGCACGTTTTTCTTCGAGGAAAGGAAACACCTATGAGCATGATCGAGGAATTCAAAGAGTTCGTGAGCCGCGGCAACGTGATGGACATGGCCGTCGGTGTGATCATCGGCGGAGCTTTCACCGGCATCGTCACATCGCTCACCGACGACGTCATCCAGCCAATCATCCAGCTCGCAGCTGGCGGAGCTCCCGACGTTTCGGGTCTCATGATTCCTGGCACAAACATAAACATCGGCGCATTCATCAGCGCGATCATCAACTTCTTCATCGTTGCCCTCATCGTGTTTGCCATGGTGAAGGCTATGAACAAGTTCCAGGAAGCCACCTCCGCCCTCCTCAAGAAGGAAGAGGAGGAAGCCGAGGCGGCAGCTCCCACCTGCCCGTTCTGCCTCGAGGAGGTCAAGGAGGGCGCTACTCGCTGCCCGCACTGCGCCGGCGTGTTTGACGAGCCCGCCAAGGCGAAGTAAAAGCCCCCGCATCGCGCTTCGCTTCACAGACCGCCTCAGGACCACAAGCCCAGGGGCGGTCTTCTTTCTTATCGCAGCTCGCACAGCGCCTCGACGGCAAACAAGACCTTGGGAGCTGTTTCAGAATTACTTGCCCGCATGAAGGGTCTGGCGACGTCTGGGCAGTTGTCATCGGTCGGAGTACGGCCAGTCCACAGATTCGCATACGGCGCAGTGGTGCTCAGGGCAAACGTTGTCTTAAAGAAAGAGCGACCCGTGGGGGGAACGGGTCGCTTGAGGAGAGGCATCCGAGCGGATCATGTAGTTGGAGCGCCTGCGAGGGAGGTACGTAATGCAAGGGGGAACGATGCATCAGGAAAACGCTGAAGGGAGAGGACTTCACGTTGACGTATGTACCGCAGACAATTCCTTTCATTTCCCACTTGTCCGCTTGGGATTAACCATAGTTAACCACATGAGTTAACCATAGTCAACTATATATTTCGCTTTTTCTTGCTTCGCTTCCTGTGCTACAATGAATATTTACAATTGGCCGTAAGCCTTCGAAATGAGGCACCATGACACCTCGAGCCCACAATTCGCTAGACTACGACGTACTCACAAAACTTCCCACCATGATGTATTTCCGACGCTATGCCGCCCAATACATCCTCAACGCCCATCGTTTCGGTCATACGGCATATTTTGTTTATATCAATCTTGAAAACTTCAGCGCATTTAACGAGCGCTACGGTCTCGAGGAGGGCGACAAGCTGCTCAGCCTCCTCTCCGTCAGTATCCAGTATGCTTTCCCGGGCTTTTTCCTCTCTCGTTTTTCAGACGACCACTTCCTGCTCGTCTGCGAAAGCAGACACATCGAGAGATGCATCGACGACATCCATGAGGAGATTCGCTCTCTGGGCCGCCATGCAAACCTCATGCTCAAAGCCGGCATCTACAGGATAGACGACGCCACGCTCGACATCGGCGTCATCTGCGACAGGGCCAAGGCCGCCTGCGACAGCATCGCACACCGCTACGACAAGGTCTACCGATGGTTTGACGACGCGCTTCTCAAGGAGATGGATCGCAACCAGTACATCGAGTCCCACATAGAGCGTGCGATTTCGCATAACTGGATCAAGGTTTACTACCAGCCCATCGTTCGCGCCATCTCAGGACAGGTCTGCGAGTTCGAGGCGCTCGCTCGTTGGGATGACCCCCACTACGGGCTCCTGTCCCCAGCGGTGTTTATTGACGTCCTCGAAAACGCCCGGCTCATTCACAAGCTCGACGAGTTTGTGATACGCGAAGTCTGCCGCGAGTGGCAGAGACTACACAAGCTCGGCAAATGGGCTGTGCCCTGCTCGATTAACCTCTCTCGCACCGACTTCGAGCTCTGCGACGTCTTTGAGATGGTGGAGTCCGCCGCTTCCCAGTTCGAGGTGCCCCGGCACATGCTCCACATCGAAATCACGGAGACCGCCCTCACCGAAAACGCAAACCTCCTCGCGGCAAACATCGAGCGATTCCGTAGCGCTGGCTATCAGGTGTGGCTCGACGACTTTGGCAGCGGCTACTCTTCGCTCAACACCCTGAAGGACTATGTCTTCGACGTGGTAAAGATCGACATGGGCTTCTTGAAGGAGTTCGACAGCAAGCCTAAGTCGCGCGTCATCATTGCCACCGTGGTAAACATGGCCAAGCAGCTCGGCATGCAGACCCTCATTGAGGGCGTAGAGACGCCCGCACAGCGCGCCTTCCTGCGAGACATAGGCTGCGAGATGCTTCAGGGCTATCTCATCAGCAAGCCCGTGCCCAGCGAGGAGAACGTACGGCGCATCCTCTCGGGCGAGCTGGTCATAGAGCCCACGTCGCTTCACGGGTACTATGACCGTCTTGGCCAGATAAACTCGCTCTCTGCCATGCCGTTCGTGTTTCCTTGGGATGACGACCAGCGCAGCCGCGCCTTTGCCGACACGCTCCCCCTCGCCGTGGTGGAGCGGGAGGCGGGCGAGCTGAGGTTCGTGGTGGCAAACGGCGCCTTTGTCAAAGTCGTCAACGATGTAGGCATCGGAACCCTCGACGACATGGCGTCGAATCTCTTCAACGGCACTGATGGTCAAAGCGCCATCATACAAGAGACCGTACGCACCGCCGTTGCCTCGGGCCACGTCGAGTCCGTGGACATTCTGCAAAACGGCCTGCACTGCGTCATGCGCATGCGTCTCATCTCCTCCCACGGCAACGTCGATGCGCTGCTCATCTCGCTCATAAATCTCTCTCGCTTCTCCGACGTCGAAGAAGACCGTCGCCTTCAGAT
Organism: uncultured Coriobacteriaceae bacterium; assembly: GCA_902772085.1. Classification (GTDB taxonomy): domain Bacteria; phylum Actinomycetota; class Coriobacteriia; order Coriobacteriales; family Atopobiaceae; genus RUG440. The sequence continues at coordinate 6,314 of CACXZL010000062.1, forward strand.
AGCCATGAGGTACATGTATGCCATATACGACGAGGTAAACATCGCAGACATCGCCATGGGTACGCTCAACACTCTGTATCGCGGCAATGCGCTGCTTCCCTCCATAGAGCCAAACACCCCCGTGGAAGTCGCACACCAGCGCTTCAGCAAAGACTGCATACACCCCGACGACCGCGAACGCTTCTTGTCGTTCGTGAACTTGTCGACGGTAGACGAGCGCGTAAACAAAACCGATGGCAAGCGCTATCTCGCGGAGGCGTTTCGTGCGTTGCTTCCAAACGGCCTCTACGCCTGGATCTCGATGGTTCTTGTTCCCATCGTGGTGGATGGAGAAAAGACGGTACTCATCTGCTCGCGCCGTGTCAACGAGGAGATTCTTTCCACCATACAGGAAGAGGAGGCCATCCCGAAGTCCATGCTCTGGGACACGCTGATCGACCTCGTGCCCGCCGGCGTCTTCTGGAAAGACAAAGACCGTCGCTTCCTTGGCGTAAACAAGAACTTCCTCGATTTCTACGCCTTCGAATCCACGAACGACGTGCTGGGCAAGAACGACGAGGAGATGGGCTGGCACGTAAACACCGACCCGTTCAAAAACAACGAATACCGTGTGCTGGCGGGCGAGTCCGTGCTCAACGCAAGGGGTACCTGCATTGCGCAGGGCAGCGTGCGTGACATCGTAGCAAGCAAGATTCCCCTGCGCCGCAACGGTGAGGTCGTAGGCATACTCGGCTACTTCACGGATCGCACCGAGGAGAGCGACAATGGCCATCAGCTCATACTCGACGGGTTTAACCGCATGGCCGAGACCGACCAGCTCACGGGCATTCCCAATCTGCGCGGTCTCACGTCATCCGCGGTGTCGTATCAGGAGGCCTACGAGCAAAACGGCATCGACTTCGAAGCCGTCGTGCTCGACCTAGATGACATCAACGAGCTCAACGACGCATACGGGCTCTCATTTGGCAATCTCGTACTTAAGCTGGTGAGCCGCACGCTCACGAAGGCGTGCGGCGTAAGCGGTACGGTGGCTCGCTTGGGCGACGGCAAGTTCGCAGCTCTCAAGCAAATCGACCACGAAGATGACCCAGAGGAGATTGCGCAGCATCTGGCAGGCTCGGTGACCTCCATCCACGAGGCGGCGGGAGTCAAGCTCGACCTACGGTGTTACATGGGATGGAGCATCTACTCCGAGGCAAGGGAAATGTCGGAGCTCCTTACCACGGCCGACAAACGCATGCAAGACGCCCGCCGTCTCTAGTAAACGTGATACAGGGTTTTTCGTTCCAAGCAACGCTATTCCTGCTGTGCCTGTAGAACTGCGCTTTGCGCAGTTATGCAATGGAACGCACCATCCCGCAGGATTAGTTCGCAAGGGGTGGCGCAAAGGGGATTGCCCCTCTGCGCCACCCGATTCAAGAAAACTATTCCTCTATGCCGCAACGCATGTCATAGATCATCAGGTTTCGGGTAATTTTGCGTCGTTGTATTCTGAACAGCTAGTTACGATAACATCCTCACTGTCGAACTCAATGACCTCGAATTCTAGACCACCGTAATCCCTCATACTGCGCACCTTTCTTCTCAAGTCAAAACAGATTCCAGAATCCTATGAGTGTTTACGCTTGTACGTCTCGGCGGCTTTGGCGTAGCGCCAGATAGAGGCTGCGGCATTGCGAACTGTCTCGGATGATTCAAGCTGGTAATAGTGCTTTTCGTGATGTTAACGAGATTATTCTCCAGATTACCGATGTCCCATTAAATGAGCATAGCGCGTATGTCCAAAACTGCAT
>CACXZL010000063.1 GCA_902772085.1 uncultured Coriobacteriaceae bacterium
GCCAACTGGGACTTTACCACTTTTGATGCCCCTTTTCCGCAACCGTGAGCTCCCGGCGCCCGCCCGGAGCTCACGGTTGCGGAGGCGCGTGGCGGCGCAACGCCTCTAGCTGGGCTTTTGCCGCGCGGGCGCGCGACGCTGCGCAAGCGTGAACCGCACTCTTTCCTGTCTGCGGTCGTCCGCCTCCGCCTCACCCACAGATTTCGGGACCGAGCCAAAACAATGCTTATTTATGCACGTTCATTCAAGTGTACAAGCAACTATGTATAAACACACAGACACTGAACGGAAATGGAGCAAGACGAGAAGACCACAAACCACGAGCCTAATACTCCGGGGCAGGTCTTCATCTGGGCGAACCTCTCTGAATGACGTAGCCGATCTAGATCCAACCCCGATTGTCTCACGATACATCAGCTACTTTGGTGGCCCGATGGGTTACTATGTATGTGCATGTTTTCGCTCGATACTCAAGCAGAAAAGGCCAGGGCATGAACGAGACACGAAAGAACGCGAATTGCAGAATTCGGGACTGGAAAGGCCTCATACACGAGGAACCCCGCAATATCAAGATAAAAGCATTCGCAGCGTTGCTGGTAGTTTCCACGTCCATGACCTTCACGCAGTTTGGCTTCATAGGCGTTGGGGCTGCGGGTTCATACTTGGGATACGCACTTGGCCTTTTGGTGCCTTTGGCCTCTGTTGCACTGCTTATGGGTAAAGGCTCAGGTGCGTTGTTTGGAGCAATCTCAGGGGCGATACTGTATCTTCATGCTCGCATTCAGCCGCTCGACTTGTTTGAGCGCTATCTGACGTCGTTCATCAATTCTGTCGTGCTCTACGCATTCGTTGGCTTCTCACTTGGACTGATTTTCGCCATTGCTTTGCGCAACAACCCCGAAGGGAAGAGACGGGTCGGATACCTCGCCCTATCGTGTGCCGTCGCATCGGTCATCGCCACTGCGGCATTTGCGCTCAACGGGGTACTCACGATTGCATTTGCGGCGGTTCCGGTCTCTGGGCTGTCCGCGGATAACGTGACGCAGTCGTCAGAGTGGCTACGTTCGGTAAGCATGCTGAATGGCTTTGGAACGCAGATGCTGTGCGATTTTCTCCTCATGTTTGGCGTCAGCCTCATCACGGACTATGTTTCGCGTTGGCGGAAAAAGCAGGCGGGCGAAATTAGTGTGCGCACGGCTTTCAGGTTGAACCTCTTTGTGGTCACCGCACTCGTATACTGCGCGGTTTTGGCGGTTGGCTATGCGCTCGTTACCATAAACTCCCGATCGCAGATGCTCGTTCAGCTGAACGGAGAATTATTGTATCTGGCACAGAGGCTAGAAGAGAGAGACGCAAACCTGCAGCTCATAGACGAGACGCTCAAGCCATACATTCAGCCTGAGAACCAATCCGAGGACCAGTACGGCGACGAGGAGTCTGAGATACCGACGTTGCCCGCAGAGGTTGCCGATGCTCTTGCCGCGCCGCACGATATGACGAGGGCTTTGGATGGCTACGACAACACAGTTGGTACCATCGTTATCTTCAAGGACGACACAGTCATATGCAGCAACGGTCCAGCGTATCCTGTGGGTGCCACCATGTCGGAGCTTTTTGACACATGGCGCACGGGCACACTTGAAGAGCTTGCCGAGACCGGCCGTCTGCAAGAGATGCTCTATAGTACGCAGCCTCGGGCAGTAGACTTAAACTACGATAGCTCGACCTGGGCGGAGCTCGGATACATGTGTGTGCGGAAGGCTGGTGACTACTATCTCCTTGCTGCCGTGCCCTCGACTGCGGTGTTTGCCAGCCGCGATTCAACGGTAACGTGGGTTTCAGTCACTGCCTTTGTGCTCCTGGCAACGATCTACGTGCTTGCCGCCCGCCTTCTGGGCAAGGACGTCATCAGTCCCATCGATCGGACGAACGAGTCTCTCGCAAAGATCACGTCGGGCAATCTCGAGGAGACCGTGAACGAGGCTGGCACACGTGAGTTTGCCTCGCTGTCTGCAGGCATCAACGAGACCGTTGGGGCGCTGAGAGGTCTCATAGACGAAGCAGAACGGCGCAATGAGAGAGACTTGGCCGTTGCAAAGGAGATACAAGAGTCAGCTTTGCCGCGCACGTTCCCACCCTACCCTGAGATTGATGCCTTCGATATCTTTGCTGCGATGAGCACCGCGAAAGAAGTCGGCGGTGACTTCTATGACTTCTTCCTCGTGGACGATGGCACCTTGGGATTCCTGATAGCCGATGTCAGCGGAAAAGGCATCCCTGGGGCCTTGTTTATGATGGCTGCAAAGACGGAGATTGAGAACTACCTCTCTACAGGTATGGAGCCTGCCGAAGCCATTGCAAGTGCCAATCGCAAGCTGTGTGCAAACAACGACGCCGGCATGTTTGTGACCGTATGGGCCGCGACGCTCGACTGGAAGACGGGCAAGCTCACCTACGTGAACGCCGGGCACAACTACCCGTTGCTTCGCCATGGCAACGGCGGCTCCTGGGAGTGGGTCAAGAAGAAATGCGGCCTGTTCCTCGGCACCTTCGAGACGGCGAAGTATCGCCAGGAGACGCTTTACATAAAGCCTGGCGACGAGCTCCTGCTCTATACGGACGGCGTGAACGAGGCCTTCGGCACGAATGGCGAGGAGTATGGCAACGACCGTCTGGAGGCGTTCCTCGACGCGCACGCGGACATGCATCCGCGCGAGCTGGTACGCTCCCTGCGCTCTGACGTCGCGCGATGGGCGGACGGTGCCGAGCAGTCCGACGACATCACGATGCTGTGCCTAGAGTATGGCGTGGCACCAGAGGTGACGGGCACCCGTACGGTGCCGGCTACGCTCGAGCATCTCGGTGAGGTAAATGCGCTCATAGTGGAAGAGCTTGAGCAGAGGCTGTGTCCGGTGGGAGTGCTTCATAAGGTGGAGATTGCCTTGGAGGAACTCTTTGTCAACGTCTGCAACTATGCGTATGCCAGCTCCACTCTCGAGGAGCCTGGAGAAGTCACGGTGAGCTATGCGTATGGCACCGATCCGTCGTCGATCACCGTCGAGCTGCGCGACAAGGGCGTACCCTTCGACCCCCTGCGTCGCGATGACCCCATGAAACCATCGTCTATACAAGAGGCCAAGGTCGGTGGCCTGGGCATCTACATGTTTCCTTGTGGTGGCGAAGCCTGTGTTTTGTACTGAGCCATAATGCGCATTTTGTGTTGGGACAAAACGCAGGCGTTTGTTCAACAAGACCGTTGCCTGCGCCTATGCGAGCTTCTTGGGAACGCCCGCACCTTGTGGTACCGCAAGGTGCGTGTGCTGCGGTGCCACAAGGTGCGGGCGGATGGATTCAGCCATAAACCTGCTTTGCAGCCAGCGATGGTGCGTGGGCTGCCTTGAAGGGGCTCTTTTGTTTTATGCCTCGTCCTGCGGGAAGATTACGCCGGAGTCATAGCGGATGGTGTTTTGGATGCGGCTTACAAGCAGGCTCTCGTCAAGCTGACGATAGCACTCCTCTAGATCGCCCGTCTCCTGCTGGCGTACGAACTCCTCAAACTCCGCCTGCCACATGACGGGCTTGCTGAGGTCAAAGCACTCCTCGGTGCCGTCGTTCATGTGCAGCGTGACGGGGCCGCAGATGTTTGGCTGCGAGTTGGAGACGAGGTAACCGTCGGTGCCCTGTATCTGCATGACGCTCGGAGCGCCGCAGTCCTTTGCACAGATGTCCACAGCCGTGAAGCCGTCGTACTGCAGGATCGCGATGCCGCTCGTGTCGATGCCGCGCTCGATGTTTGGCAGGTAGGTGGCCTTTGTGGGTTCGCCGAAGAGGCCTATGGTGTAGGTGAGCGTGTACAGACCGATGTCCATGATGGCGCCACCTGCCTTCGCGGGGTCAAACGCGGGCAGTACATCGCCTGCACGGAACGCGTCGTAGCGACTGCTGTACTGGGAGTAGTTCACCGTCACGGCCTTCACGGTGCCGATGCGAGGCAGCAGCTCGTCGCGCACGAGCCGGAAGTTGGGCTGCCGGGTGGTCACTACGGCTTCCCAGAGGAAGCGGCCCTTCTCCTTCGCCAGGGCGGCGACCTTCTGTGCCTCGGTGTAGTTGCTGGCCAAAGGTTTCTCGCAAACCACGTCTTTGCCGGCACACAGCGCCGCCTCGCTGACGGCATAGTGTAGGAAGTTTGGCACTGCCACGTACACGGTGTCTACCGCGGGGTCTGCCACGAGGTCGTGATAGTCGGTGTAACGACCCGCGGCGCCGAACTTGTCTGCCAGCTCGTTTATCTGGTCGATGCTTTTTGGCGTTCCGGCGACGGCGGCCACGCCGATGTCCCAGGAGGCGAAGTTCTCGCCTACCATGCGGGCGATCATGCCCGTGCCTACGATGCCAATGTTCATGCGTTTCCCTTTCTCACGGACGATGTCAGACCTACGACAGGTCCTTAGTGGCTTCTTCGAGGATGCGTAGCTGGGCGATGGTTTCCTCGGGCCTTACCAGCTGCGGCGCACCGTGGGCCACCGTCTCGTAGAGCGCGTCGTAAAACAGAGAGTACGTGCTGCGTACCGTCTCCACGCGCTCCTGATGCATGGTGCCGTCCTCGTCGTAGTAGCGCAGCATGCCCCACTGGTCGGGCGTGTCGAGGCCAAAGTCGGGATGCCCCACTGGTAGGTAGAAGTGCTTGAGGTCGCGCTCCTGCTGGTCCTTCTCCACCTTTATGAAGGTCCCGCGCTCGCCGTATACCTCGAAGCTCGGGCGCTGGATGGCCGCGTGGTAGTTCGAGGCGGCTGTGGCCTTGATGCCGAGTTTGTCGTAGTACAGGTCGAAGTCGTAGTACGTCTCGGGATGGCCCTCGCCAAAGGGCTGGCGGGTCTCCACGTGCCAACGGTCGGGCACGCCAAACCACGCGATTAGCTGGTCCACGCTATGGCAGGCGTGTCCGTAGCAGATGCCGGCGAGTCGGTCGTAGGCCGCTTCCTTTGCCAAACGCAGGAACTCCTCGCGCCAATAGTCGTAGTGGGTCACGACCTCAAACACGCGGCCGAGCTTGCCGGACTCCGCGACCTTACGGGCGGTGAGGAAGTCGGAATCGAAGCGGCGGTTTTGGTAGCACTGTACCGTCACGCCCTTGTTTGCTGCTAAGTTGTAGAGCTCCTCGGCTTCGGCGACAGTGCCCACAAAGGCTTTGTCGCACACGACGTGCTTGCCGGCCTCGAGTGCGGCTTTGGTAAGTGCGTAATGGGTTCCAATAGGAGTGGAAATCTCCACCACGTCGATTGCGGGATCAGCTAGCATGGCAGCCATGTCGGTGGTGTACTCGACACCGGGAATCTCTGCCCATGGGCCGCCGAGATGGCGTGCCTGAACGGTCTTGATGCGAAACTTCTCTGGCAGCGCCAGCGAGAACGGCGCGTGGTAGCGGTTCGTTCCCTTTCCGTTGCCGATGAAACCGATGTTGAGGATGCGATCTGGCATGGGTTCTCCTTGCGTCGGGGGATGGACTTGCCTATAACTATAGGACATGACCAGACGCAATGCGGTGCGGTATCGGTCGAGATGACAAGTTCCAGAGTTTCTGGTTTGTCATCAATCGCCGCACGTCGGCCGATCCCGGTAAGCGCCATCTGCACTTCAAACCCAAGGAACGAGATGCTGATTTGTGCGTCGCTAAATAGGCAGTTTGCTCGCACAACGCCTCAGACAAGCTTGCGGACATGGCATGTCCGCAAGCGTCGGTCTCCTACGCGTAGCCCCAGCCCATGAGGTGCCACTCGTCATCGTCGTCCTTGCGTCCCAGATGCCAAGTGTAGTCGTTGTAATCGGTGTCGGGTTCCCAAGCGGTGCCCTCCGCCTTCTCGGCGGAGGGGGAGCGGAAGTCGGTGACCATCACGATAGCCTGGCCGAACTCTTCGAGATTCGGCTCCTTAGACGCGCGCAGCTCGTTTACGTACGCGAGCTCGTCGTCTCCGCAGGCGTCGTCACCGGCGTAGGCGAAGCGCGTCATGTGGCAGCCGTCCCAGGACTCGAACTCGCGCAGGATTGCGTCCACCGTGGAGTCGATGGCGTAGTCCGTATAACGGCTCGGGGTTCCGTAGTCCACCTTGCAGTCCTTCACGTACGCGGATTCCATGCCAAGGTATTGTTCGAAGGTTGTGTCGGCGTCCATGATCTCGTGGGCGGTTTTGGGGTCGTCGATATAGCGCATGTGCCACGGCTCATAGGTACACTCCGTAAAGATCGCCTTGCGGCGCGGGTAGCGCAGGATGAAGCCGTGGTCGGCAAGCTTTGCGTGGACTTTCTCCCATACCTCGGGATGCTTCATCATCTCTTCGTTTTCCGCCACCTGCACACCGTCGATCACGAGGAACAGGTCGAGTGCCAGTCCTGTTTGGTGCTCGGAGGTTCCAGGCTCGGCGACGATCTGCTTGGCGTACTCTGCACCGTACTTCTTGGTGAAGTCGTCCATCACTTCCTGCTGCTCAGCCTTGCTACGATAGCACGAGTCGAGCTCCACGAAGACTCCCTCGGCCGCAAGCTCCTCCTTCATGCTCTTCCAGGCCTCGTAGGCCTTGCGATCCACTCTTACCGGGTCATTGTAGAGCAGGCTCTTCTCCTCTACGAGGTCGAGGCGCTCTTCCCAGTCGTCGGGCACCTTGTGCTTTGGATTGACAAGCACCATGTAGTCAATGGCCGCCACCGGCGTACTCGTACTGGAGGCATCTCCTGCGTTCGTCCCAGCACCTGCACATGCCGACAACAGCGTCGTTCCTAGGCTCGCGCCTATAAGCCCCACGAAGCTTCTTCTTGATATTGCGTTCTTCATGAGCGTGTCTCCTTTGCAGTCAGCTTGGGAACCGTCGAGAAACTACTTGGCGCTCCCAAGTCGCTTTTCCCAAAGCATGTTTATTTGATACCATACCTCCCTTTGAATGGCAACCACTTGCCGATTGGCGCGTATCCGCCAGCACTGGCACGAACCTACCAAAAAAGATTTGGTCCCTTTTGGTTTACCATGGTGTGCACACACTTGTGACAAACGGTTTGGGAGAGAGTTGCTTTGACCCGCCCCTTTGGTAAGGGTTCCTCTGTCATCGTTTGTCGTGGGCTACATGAGGACGGTTTAGGAGGAAGACGATGGTTCGATTCGGTGTTTTGGGTGCGGGAAACATCGCGCATCGTTTTTGTGCGAGCCTTGCGCACGAGGATGGTGCGGAGCTTGTGGCCGTGAGTTGCCGTACGGAGCAGAAGGCACGGGCGTTTCTGGCTGAGGTGGGGCATGTCGAAGGCGCACGTGCCTACGGATCTCATGAGGACCTGCTGGCCGATGCCGAGGTCGATGCCATCTATCTGGCCCTTCCCCATGACCTGCATCGGGACTGGTCGCTTGCAGCCTTGCGTGCTGGCAAGGCGGTGCTCTGCGAGAAGCCCGCTATGCTGAGCGCGGAGGAGATGTGCGAGGTGGCGGATGCGGCACGCGATGCCGGGGTATTGTTTATGGAGGCGATGAAGCCAAGGTTCGTGCCGCTGTACAAACAAGTTCTCGAAGCCGTGAAGCAGATCGGCCCGTTGGTGCGGGTGGAGACGACGCTGTGCAACGACATGCTGGCTGCCGTGGAGGGGAGTGGATCGTATCACATGACACCCGGGCCGGGGGCTGGCGTGCTGCTGGATTGCGGCATCTACTGTGCAAGCTGGTTGCAGGCGTTTGGAGGAGGTACGCCGCGCTTGAAGTCTATCGTCAGTGCCGAGCGCGATGGTATCGACGTATATGCGGATGCGCAGCTTGACTTCGGTGGCATGCCGGGTCGTCTGGAGTGCGCCTTCGACCGCGCAAAGAAACGGACGGCAACGTTGGTCGGTACCGATGGACGTATCGTCGTGGATGAGCTGCATCGACCCCAGCGCGCGGTGGTGGAGCTCGCTGGTCAGGAGCCCGTTGTGCTGAACGTGCCTTATGAGGTGGATGACTTCTATGGCGAAATCGACCACTTCGTGGAACTCGTTGAGACGGGGGCAACCGAGTCGACCCTCATGCCGCTCGATGCCTCGATCGGGTGCGCGGAGATTCTCGACGTCATCCGCGCGGGCTTCCAAGTGACTCCTGTCGCGCCCAAGGCACCGCGCGAACAAGGGCGTGTGCTCCGCTAGGTCTCAAAACAGAGGGTTCGCAAGTTCGCAAGCACTACAAGCCGTTTGGCCACGGTTATGCGCCTTGAGGGTCGTTGGCAGCCGCAGGCCTTCTTTTGCCATTTCGCAGACGCACGCATGCCGGACAGGTGCAAACCACCATGGAATCCAGCTCCTTGAGACGATGGACGCGATGTAGGTGAGCTTCGTTGCGTGCGTTGCTTTCTTCAGCGGCCTTTGCTCGAAGCGCGAGATGCTCCGAGAGGGTCATTTTCTTCTTGCCTGTGTGGTTGGCCATGCGGCAACTCCGATGCCAAACGCAAGGCCCGCGATGAGGCGGGCCTTGCGCATCAGTGTCTAACGTTAGTCTATGACTCCAAAATGGCGCAGCGCGTTGCCTATGCCGTCGTCGTCTACAGAGGTCGTGACGTAGTCGGCCATTTCCTTTAGCGAGTCTTTGCCGTTGCCCATGGCAACGCCGATGCCGCAGTACCGCAGCATGCTCATGTCGTTCTCGCCGTCGCCAAACGCCATCGACTGGATGCGCTCTAAGCCTTCGCGCTCGAGGAATTTGTTGATTCCCGCATCCTTGCCGCCCGTCTTGGCGATGATGTCGATGCCCGTCTCGTTCCAGCTCGTGATAGAGCACTTGTCCAGCATGGACTCGAGGCGCTTGCGCGTCTGGGCGTCGACGAACGCGATGCATTGGTAAATCTTCTCGCCTTGGTATTGTCCGATGGAGGGGATGGTACCATGCGTGGAGAGTTGCGTCCGTATCACCACGTCGTCCACGTAGTTTATGTAGTGCGTGTCTTTGCCTAAGAGCACGAAGGGGACCTTCCCGGCCTGGAATATGCTCACGAGCACCTCGACCTCTCCGGCGTCCATCTCGTTGCCCGCAAACATCTTGCGATTTGCATCGAGGCAGATATTGCCGTTGAGCGTGAGAAATCCGTCCCAGGGGAAGTCGTGAATAGGCAGTTTGTCGAGCTCGATGATGTCTCGTCCCGTGGCGATGACCACGCGGACGCCACGCTTTTGCGCGGCAGCGAGCGCGTCGAGGGTGTTTTGCGGAATGATGCCCTGACTATGAGAGAGAAGCGTTCCGTCCACGTCAAAGAAAAGCACGCGGATGTCATTGCCGTCTGGCAGTTTATTGCTCTTCACTTCAAGGATGTCGAGGAGTCCGGTAAGGTCGAGGACTTCCATGATTTCATCAGAAACGTGAACGATCTCAAGGGAACCTGAGCCATTGAGATCTTTGGCAGCATTGATGATGACGCGGATGCAGGAAGAGGTGAGTAGCTGCGCTCCGCCGAAGTCCAAGACCACGTTGCGCGATATCCGTGTGGCACGGGATATGGCATTTTCGAAATCGCCAGCTGCTTCGGTGTCCAGACGCCCAAATGGAGCGACGACGCCTTTCCCGTCCTTTTCGTAAACCTTGATGTTCAAAGTCGTGCCTTTCGTCGCTGATGAAACCCCATTTATCATACCATGTGATGTTCGGCAAACCGCGGTAAGGGATGGGCGGTAGCAAGTTTGTGGTTCAAGCATGCGTTGGCTTCGTCGCTCAATGGTCCCGGTATGTTAGCATCCCGTGCATGTAGAGCGCATGTCAAATCACCGTGAGGAGAATACAATGCTTTATACGCCGCTGACCATGAGAGCCATGAGGTTTTGCTTTGACGCCCATAGAGGACAGGTGGACAAGGGTGGCGTTCCCTATGCGAACCATCCACTTCACCTGGCCGAACACATGCAGTCTGAGGACGAGACGTGTGTGGCATTGCTGCACGACGTGATGGAGGATTGTGGGAAGACTCCCGACGACTTGCGCGCCATCGGAGTGTCCGAGCGTGCAATCGAGGCGTTGCTGCTGCTCATGCACAAGAAGGATGTGCCCTACCTTGCCTATGTCCGCAACTTGATGGACGACGACATCGCTCGCAAGGTGAAGGGTGCTGACCTACGCCACAACTCGGAGCTTGCCCGCCTCAACGAGGTCGGAAGCGGGGACCTTTCTCGCTTGCGCAAGTATATGGAGGCACGAGTCCTGCTCGGGGACATGGCATACCGATTCGAGATGCCGGTTGGCTCCGTCTCCGTGACGGTCGACGGAGAACCGTATCCGTTTGCGATCGAGGATGAGACGCGTGGGGTGCAGATCGTCTCGCCGATGGACGGAGGCCCGAGGGAAGTGTGGCGGATAGAGGTTGATACGCTGACTCTCACGCCGGGCGCCAAGGTCGTGCTTGTATGCGACTTCGACGAACGAGTCGTCGATTCAGGTGTGAACGATGGCATTCCGTTCACGGTGTATGAGAAAGACGGGCATGTCGTCGAGCGGAGCTTCCTCGTGGGCGAGCCAGGCAGGTGCTCGTATCGCCTTGAACTAGAGAGTGGCTCGTTTGACATCGTTGATGATCCAGTTGCGCATAGGTATTATCCTCGTGCACACAAGTTTGGAGTCCGGTTCGCGTGGTCCTAGAAGTGGTTCCTTAGGACTGACGTCGCGCCTGGCTTTTGCTTGGCACAGGCTCTCGCAAAGCAAGCCGACTCCCCTGTCTGAGGGAGCCGGCTCGGTAATACTATAGAACGGGTTATGTCGTACTGCTGTCTTTATGCCTCCTGTTCTGTACCCTCGATGAGGTTGCCTTGCTTGTCGAGCAGTGTGCGGGTGCCGGCGTGGACTTGGTCGGCGGAGATTACGTCGCCGCCGATGGCGTCAACCTGCACGTTGTAGTGCACATCGCCCAGGTCGAGCTCCACGGAGTAGTACACGGTGCCGCCGCCCACGACCCGCTTGGCGCTCACGTTCATGGCCGGACCCTTGGCTTGGCCGCCCGCGCCTACGTACGCGCAGGCCTTCCTGATGCACTCCTCGCGGGAGAGCTTCTCTTCGAGACCGTTGCCCTTGTTTGCGTCGGCCTTGGTTGCCTCAGGCTTGGAAGCGTCTGATTTCGCGGTCTTGGTCTGTGGGGTCTCGTTCTTGGCGGCTTCGGCCTTTTTTTT
>CACXZL010000064.1 GCA_902772085.1 uncultured Coriobacteriaceae bacterium
CAGTCGATGTGAACGCCCATTTCGTCTAGATACTCGCGGATGAAGAGCGGGTCGTCTGCTGGCCCGATGGACATCATCTCGTGCAGGGTGGCCTCAATCTCCACGCCTCCGCGTACGAAGCTCGTGGCGATGCCGCCGGGAAGATTGTGGCGCTCGAGGATGAGCACGCTCTTGCCTTCGCTGGCTAGCTTCATGGCGCAGCTCATGCCTGCGAGTGCCCCTCCGATCACCACGACATCGTACTTGTCCTTATAGAAGGGCATGGGTCCTCCTTTGTCTCTTTTGGGATGGCCGTTGGAGGTGATGGCCAGCGGGGCCAAACCCCAACGGTCGTCACCCCCAACGGCCATCCCGGCATTCAGTGCCGTTTGGACGGTCTAGAAGAAGCGCTCTACCAGCTCGCGGCTGTACTCGGCGGTCTCGTCCATGTCGCCAAAGCTCATGACCTCACCCGCGTAGAACGTGTCGTACTTGCCCTGCATGGCTTCGACCTTGTCGTACCAGCCGCTTGCATAGTCGGCGGTGAAGACATGGGGGAAGTAGTACACGCTCCACTCGTTGATGACCTCGCTGGCGGGGTTGTTCATGGTCTTGAGGTCATTGAGCACCATCTGCTTGCACTCGTCGTAGGGAATCTCTGCCATGTCGCGGTGCTTGCGCAGGGCGTAGGTGGTGATGACCTGGCTCGGGTCGTCGCGCCAACGGTTGTAGTACACCATGAGGTGGCCGAGCTTCTCGGGCACCATGTTGTCGAAGACGTAGTAGGAGATCTCGGGGTGGTCCTCGGGCTTGGTGAGGACGGCCTGCACGTCGTAGCGCTCGTAGTCGATCTTGCTGAAGAGCTCGATCTCGTCCTTGCGCGCGTCGAAATAGTCCACCATGCCCCTCTGGCCGTCGGCGCGCTCGTCGGGGATGTAGAGGGGTGCGGTAACGATGACCTTGTCGTACTCTTCGATTTCGCCGTTTACGGTCACGTAGACCTTGCCGTCCTTGCGCTCGACCTTCTCGATCGTGGATTCCAGACGCGCGGGATGCTTGAGATGGTCGTTGAGCTGCTCCCAGATGAACTGGGTGCCTTCCTTCCAAGTCCACAGGTTGATGTTTACGAAGTTCATGGTGGTCTGGAAGTCGAGGTACTTGAGCACGTAGGCGGCAGGAATCTCGTCGAAGTAGCCGTAGCCGAAGCTCGTGTAGGGGCCAATCCAGATGTCTTGCACGAGCTCGACGTCGTTGAGCTTGCAGAACTCGGCAAACGGAAGCGCGAGGTCCTTCAGGTTGGGGTTGTCGCCAGAGATGGGCTCGCGACCTGGCGTAACGGCAAAGCCCTCGTAGCGACCCTCGGCCACGCCACGGTGGCCGTTGAGATCGTAGCCCTTGTACTTGGTCTCAAGAATCTCGGCGAGTTTCTTCATCTGCTTGCGCATCTTCATGAGGCGAGGGATCTTGAGGGGGTTCTTCTTTGGCTCGAACGGCTCGATGACCTTGCCCTTGGCGTCCTTGTAGTTGCGGTTCAGCTCGGGGCCGTCATGGGTAATCCCGCAGAACTCCTCCACGTCATGCACGGCGTAGTAGGAGGGCACGCCCATGATGGAGCCCATCTCGTAACGGCGACCGTCGTAGGTGGGACTCCAACACTTGCCGCCCACGCGATCGAGGCGCTCAAGGATGGCGTAGTTCTCGTATCCCTTCTTCTCGAGGTACATGCCGGCCGACAAGCCCGCAGGGCCGCCTCCGATGATGCAGATACGGATGTCTTTGTCCATGGATCCTCCTGTATGTCGTTAGACGTATAGATACACCCCAAACCATAGTAAACTACCTTTGCCCGAAGCTTGGCGTGAGGACGGTGAAAGAGACGTTATGGTTGTAGATGGACGCATGGAAGGTACGTCGCTGGAACGAGAGGTCCAAACGACCAAAGGAGGGACGTCGTGCGATTTGCATCGTCATGGGACATGATCTGTCACTGGGCGACACGGACGCCTCTTGCAGTGGCCCTCATGGGCGAAGACGTGGCTTCGCGAGAACAAGCTCTCACGTGGGTGGAGCTGCATGACGCGGTGCAGAAGCGTTCAGACGCTCTCGCCTCGTCTGGAAAGACGTGCGAGGCAATCATAGCCGACGCCACCCTCGACTGCGTCGTGGAGATTCTTGCCGCCATGCACGGGGGGCTGCAGGTAGCCATGCTTGACCAAAGCATTCCCCATGAGCGTCTTGAGGCGCTTCTTGGGTATGTGGATGCCGATGCGGTGTGGGATGCGCCACATGCGCTTCGGTCGCTCGGGTCGTCACGAGACGGGGGCGTAACGAACGGCGCCGGTCGCGTGCTTTTCTTTACGAGCGGTACCACTTCGCGCTCCAAGGCAGTGACGTTGACCGACGCGTCGCTTATGGCGAGCGCCTACAACGGTTCTTCGCTGCTGCCGCTTGACCCGTCCTGCAAGTTGCTTTGCATGCTGCCCTTGTCGCATGTGTTTGGATTCGTATGCGGCTTGCTCTGGGGACTGAGCTGTGGTGCCACCGTTGCGATGGGTAGGGGGGCGCGTCATTATCTCGATGACTGCGCGCACTTCAAGCCGACCGCGATCTCGGTGGTGCCGACGCTGCTGAAGTTTCTGATGGCGCACGAACTGCTCAATCCCGAACTGGACCTGGTGCTGGTGGGAGCGGGCGACTGTCCCGACGACGTGCTGCAAGCCGTGCGGTCGAGCGGACGCCGCGTGGCTTTTGGCTACGGACTTACCGAGACGAGCTCGGGAGTGGCCTTGGGCTGTGGAGAAGATCCGCGCGCGATGACGGTGTGCCCCGACTTCGAGGTGTGCATCGAGGAGGACGGCGAAGTATGCGTTTCTTCGCCTCCGTGCATGATGGTCGGCTACTACGGCATGCCTGAGGATACGGCACGGGTTCTGGTGGATGGCGTGCTGCATACCGGTGATCTGGGTGTGCTGGACGAGCGGGGTAGGCTACGTATCACGGGGCGTAAGAAAGAGATGCTCGTTCTATCCAACGGCACGAAAATATTCCTACCAGAATACGAGTCCGATCTTGCAGAGGCGCTCGGCACACCCGAAGTCGTCGTGACGCTGGTCCGCGATCGCTTGACGCTGGTTGTGGGGAATGCGGGGCTCGATCGCGAGGAGGCGCTTCGTCGGATCGCCCCCGTGATGAGCCAATTGCCACGTGGCTCACAGGTTGCGCATGTGATGGTTTTGGACCACGAGTTGCCGCGCACTGCGACGGGTAAGGTCAAACGCTGGGAGATCGACGCTGAGGTTTTATCGTAGCCTGGCTGTCCAGAGCTTCGATGCGGTTATAAGACTGATGTTACGAGAGGAGTTCCCATGGTTTCACGAGACGAGGTAATTGCGCGTGCGCGGCAGATCATTCAAGACAATGTCCCCGATCAATTCGACGCCAATCTATCCGAGGACGCGGTGCTGAACGTGGAGGGAAACGTGGACTCGATGGGCTTCATCCTTGTGCTGACCAAGCTCGAGGGCGAGTTCGACGTGAGGATACCCTCCAACGAGTGGGATCACATCCGTACGCTGGGCGAACTCGCGGATGCCGTCATGGCCAATTTGCCTGAGGGCAAGGAGTAGGCCTGTGTCGTACCGCGTGACGCGCAAGCTGCTGGCGAGCGACGTGAACGAGCATCGCCGCCTGCGGCTCTCGAGACTGTGCGAGATGGTGCAGGAGGCGACCATAGCCCACACCGAGCTGCTCGGCGCGGGTCGCGAGGTCACGCTCGACCGGGGGCTGCTCTGGGTAATCATGCAGCTGCGCATCGAGGTTGCGCGCATGCCGGGCTACGACGAGCTCGTGGAGCTCGAGACGTGGCCTGGCGACATGATGCACGTGCTGTTTCCCCGCTACACGGTGCTGCGGGATGAGGCTGGCCAAACGCCGATACGGGCGAGTGCGCTGTGGATGCTCATGGACGAGAGCACCCGGCGCATGGCGTTTCCCGAGCGATGCGGCGTGCGGGTGCCTGGCGAGGCGGGCCCGGTGGAGATCGCGTTGCCTGCGAAACTGCGCGACGAGGACTGCGAGCGTACGGATCAGGTGACCGTGCCGTTCAGCCAGTGCGACATAAACGGGCACTTGGGCAACGCGCGCTTCGTTGACCTCGCAGACGACCGGTTTGGGCGGGTTGCGGCGGGCGAGGTGCCGAGGCTGATCGAGGTCGAGTACGCCCGCGAGGTGAGGCGCGGTGCGTGCCTCGAATTGGGCGTGCATGAGGAAGGCGAGCATTCGTTCATGCGTGGCGAGGTGGATGGTGCGGCGTGCTTTCGTCTGCGCTACACCTTTCCGCCGAGCGCCTGAGCAAAGCGATTGGCCCCTCTCACGCGCAACAAGGGCGAAAAAAGGGCGATTGCCCATGCGGAAACGAAATGCTGCATAAAATCGCCGATTATGCTTCTCTTTGCATATTATCTGGAGCGACGCTGGAATACCGAAACAGTCGGGATACACTGGTACCATGTGGTTTTGTGTTCCCGGCTGCTGTCGTGGGTCCTCTGCAATCGTTCGGTAGTTTTTTCGCATGAAGGCGATGTGATATGGATAGCGCGGTACAGTGGCTCTGGCGGGTCACGGGAAGGAAAAAGGGCTATGTGCTGGCGCTAACGCTGATCCAGGGCGTGTCAGGCGGACTGGGTGTTCTCTACGCCCTGCTGCTGCGAAACATCGTGGACAGCGCGGTGGGACGTGACAGCGGCGCGTTCTGGCACAATGTAGTGCTGATCATCGAGCTGGTCGTCTTGCAGATCAGCCTCTCCGCCATTGTTCGCTGGCTGCAGGAGCTGGCAAAGGCCAATATCGAAAACTGCTTCAAGCGGCGACTGACGGACAACATCCTGCGGAAGGAGTACGGCGTCGTCTCAGCCACCCATACAGCCGAGTGGCTGAACCGTCTGACCAACGATTCCGCGGTGGTCGCTGGTGGGATCGTGGAGATATTGCCGGGCCTGACGGGCACCATCGTCCGTCTTGTCTCGGCGGTCGCCATGGTCATCGCGCTGGACCGCATGTTTGCCGTCATCACCGTGCCGGGCGGCATCGCGTTGTGCGTGATGACCTATGCCTTCCGGGGCGTGCTCAAGCGCCTGCAAAAAAACATCCAGGAGAGCGACGGCCTGCTGCGCGTCTTCCTGCAGGAACACATCGGCAGCCTGATGATGATCAAAGCCTTTGTTGCGGAGGAGCAGACCGGCAAAGCCGCAGCGCGGGCTATGAATGACCACAAGAAAGCCCGCATGCGCCGGAACCGCTTCTCCAACGTGGCGAACGTCGGCTTTGCCGCCGCCATACAGGGGATGTACCTGCTGGGCGTGGTGTACTGCGCTCACGGCATCATGTCCGGCACCGTGACCTACGGTACCCTGACCGCCATCATGCAGCTCATCGGCCAGATCCAGGGCCCCTTCTACAGCATCAGCGGCTACCTTCCCCGTTTCTACGCCATGACCGCCAGCGCCGAGCGCCTCATGGAGATCGAGACGTTTGCGGATGACGGGACGGCCCGGAGCGCGGACGAGGTTTACGAATTCTACCTGGATGGCCTCTCCGCACTGGGCCTGCGGGATGCCAGCTTCACCTATGAGTCCGACGATGCGGCCCCCGTGGTGTTGGACGGCGTTTCCGTCGAGATCAGGAAGGGCGAGTACGTCGCCTTCGCGGGACACAGCGGCTGCGGCAAGAGCACGGTGCTGAAGCTCCTGATGTGCATGTATCCGCTGGATCGCGGCGAGCGGTATATCGCGGGCTCAGAGGGTGAGATCGCGCTGGACGCCTCCTGGCGCAGGCTCTTTGCCTACGTGCCCCAAGGCAACGCCCTGATGAACGGCACGATACGGGAGGTCGTGAGCTTCGCAGACCCCGACGCAGCCCATGACGAGCACCGGCTTCGTCGGGCGCTGGAAATTGCCTGTGCGGATGATTTCGTAGAGGATCTGGACACGGTGCTCGGCGAGCGGGGCTCCGGCCTCTCGGAGGGGCAGACCCAGCGCCTCGCCATCGCCCGTGCTGTGTTTGCCGACTGCCCGGTGCTGCTTTTGGACGAATCCACCAGCGCACTGGACGAGGCGACCGAACGGCGCCTGCTGCACAACCTTCGTGACCTGA
The DNA here is from genome assembly GCA_902772085.1 of uncultured Coriobacteriaceae bacterium. Lineage (GTDB taxonomy): Bacteria > Actinomycetota > Coriobacteriia > Coriobacteriales > Atopobiaceae > RUG440. The sequence goes on from CACXZL010000064.1 coordinate 6,130, forward strand.
CGGACAAGACCGTGGTGATCGTCACCCACCGCCGGGCGGTGCTGTCCATCTGCGACCGTGTCCTGCACTTTACGGAGACGGGCGTCGAGGAAGCACCGTGCGCGAGTAGCGTTTCGCACGGTGCGTTCATTTCGGAAATATCCGGTCAGGACAGTTGCGACTGTTCGATTGTATAAACCCTGAGCTCCTTGGAAAGGAGGATGCAAGAATGAAGAAATATGTGGAAGCCGAGCTGGAAGTGATCGAATTCGACGAGGAGGACGTGATTATTTCGTCCTGTCAAGCTGATTGCGATGAGGAAACGCCCGAGGTTTGCGCCTATAATACCTAAACGGGCAAACTGACAGGATGTCGAACGCGGAGGGTTGCGCGACCATTGCAGCCATGCGGCCCTCCCTTCTTGTGAAGGGGAGACCTTATGAACATTCTGAGGGCGGGGGCGGGGAATGCCGCGAAGACCATCCATAGAAAAAAGCTGCGTCGAGACGGGCAATACCGGCTTTCCCTGTATGCCTATCCCTTTTTTGAGGGAGGCCGTTATCTGCTGCTGCACACCCTGACCGGGGAGGTGCTGGAGCTGACGGCGGCGGAATGGGCGGACATCCTTCCGCTTCGAGACGCCTCGCGGGGCCATGAGTTCATCGCGCGGAAGGGTCTGACGGAGCTTGCCGAGAAGCGCTATCTGGTGGAGACGGATCACGACGAGGCCCACGCCTACGCTCAGGTATTGTTCGTGCTGAGAACCGTCAGGGAACGGAAAAAGGGTCTTTCCGGCTATACCATACTGCCCACGACCGGCTGCAACGCCCGGTGCGTGTATTGCTATGAGGAGGGCGTGCCGGTCCAGACCATGACGGAGGCCACCGTGGATCGCCTGATCGACTTCGTCTGCGAAACGAAGGACGAAGGCCCGGTGAAGCTACGATGGTTCGGGGGCGAGCCGTTGGCGGCAGTGTCCGTCATCCGTCGGGCCTGTGCCGCGCTGGAGGAGCGGGGTGTGGCTTTCTCGTCCGACATGATCACCAACGCCAGCCTGATGACTCGGGAGCTGGCCCACGAGGCGAAGGAGCGGTGGCATCTGAAGACGGTCCAGGTGTCGCTTGATGGGGCGCGGGAGGACTACGCCCTGCGCAAGCGTTACGTTCAGCCCGAAAGGCACAACTACGATGGGGTCATGCGGGCCATCCGATTCCTGGCCGACGAGGGCATCCGCGTCAACCTGCGGGTCAACGTGGATTTGGACAATCTGCCCCGTATCGAGGGCTTTCTGGACGAGATGGGGGCTGCGTTCGGGAATCGGAAAAACGTCACGCTGTACCTCGCGGCTTTGTTTCAGGAACAAGGCAGCGATAATTACGCGCCGCTACAGGAGGCCATTTTTGCCTTGCGCGACAAGATCCGGGCCATGGGACTTGAGCGACCTTCCACGGCGTGGAAGAAGGGCCAGATGACCCTGAACCACTGCATGGCGGACAACGTGGATGCCTCAATCGTCATCATGCCGGACGGGCGCTTCTTCCACTGCGAGCACCTGCCGGCAGGACAGAGCTGGGGCAACATCTTTGACGGCGTGACCGATCCGGTGCGCTTCGAAGCGTTGCGCCGACCCCATGAGATCGACCCCGAGTGCGCAAGGTGCCCCTTCCTGCCCCAGTGCACGCCGTTCAAAAGGCGCGGCTGTCCCGACTCCCCCGTCAGCGTCGACGAATGCCGCTTGTCCAAGCGCCTGGAGACGGAGGACATGCTGCGCCAGCTGCTGCGCGGCGCGGTGACGGAGCCCGAGGCGGACGATGATGGGGACGACGATGACGGGACGTTATAAGATTGCTGGAAAAAACGGTGGCGGTGACCTCTCTGTACCCGTAT
>CACXZL010000065.1 GCA_902772085.1 uncultured Coriobacteriaceae bacterium
TGGGGTGCGCTTTTCCCCGTCCTCTCCATCGTCGCCACCCAGCTCGCGGGTGCCGAGCAAGCGGGCATGTTTTCCATGGCCTTCACGACGGCGACGCTTTTGCTCTACGTGGGCAACTATGGAGTGCGCACGTATCAGGTCTCCGACATCGATGAGGCCGACTCGTTTGCGTCCTATCAGGTCCAGCGTATCGCCACCGTAATCATCATGCTCCTCGTGGGCTGGCTGTGGTGTGCCGTTCGCAACTACGATCCCACGATGAGTCTCATCACATGGGGCGCCATAGGCTTTCGTGCGGTGGATGCGTTGGCCGATACCTACGAGGCTCGTTTGCAGCAGATGGGCAAACTCTATCTGCCCGGTGTCTCTCAGGCTGTACGCTCAGTGGCGGGCGTGGTGGTCTTTACGCTCTTGTTGTTTGTGACGCGCAATCTCGTGGTGGCGAGCATCGGTATGGCCATCTCGGCAGTCGTGACGTTTGTGCTGCTCACGATGCCGTTGGCGTATCTCGAGACACCAAAGTCGCGTGGCTTCGAGCTCATGGAGGTACAGGAGCTCTTCGTGGAGTGCTTTCCGTCGTTTGCGGCGCTCTTTCTCTTTGCACTCATCGAGACGGTTCCCAAGTTTGCCATGGAAGGCGTGCTGCCGTATGAGAGCCAGGTGTATTTCAACGCCATTTATTTTCCAGCGCAGTCCATCCTCATGATCGTGGGCTTCGTGTACAAGCCTCAGCTCGTGCGTATCGCAAACGTCTGGGCAGATCCTGGCGCTCGTGCAAAGTTTGACCTGATCGTTCTTGCCATGCTGTGCGTATGCATAGTGGTGACGCTGGGCATGCTCTTTGTGTTTGGTGTCGTGGGCGTGTGGCTCAATGGGGTGATGTATGGCGTGGACTTCGAGCCGTACCGGATGGCGCAGTATCTCATGATCGTAGCAGGGGGCCTATCTGCGGCCATCGACTTCCTGTATCAGGTGATCACGGTGCTCCGTCGGCAAGCGCAGGCGACAGTGACGTATCTTATAGCCTTCGGCGTCGTGGTCCTGTCGTCTATCGTGCTTGTGCGGCTGGTGGGCTTCGACGGGGCGGTGTACTCGTATCTTGCAGTTATGGTGGTCTTGTTTGCCTTGTTGATGGTGCAGTATGCGATGATGCGCATTGCGGGTAGAAGGTAAGGGACGTAGGCTTGCTCGGCCCCATCGCCCTGGCTACGGGGCTAGGGCAGACCTGGGACGCACACCTCCGCGCGTGCGCATGTATGGGCGTGCGCATGTATGGTGTCTGAGCGGCATAGAACGGTGTATTATCGGTTTGATACCGCCAAAATAGCGGAAATGGGATACTATTTGTATAGCCAATGGGAGGAGACACAATCATGGCTCAAAAGCAACCACATCGTCGCCAGCCCGCAGACCACCAGCCCGTAGAACCCCAAAGAGGTCGTCGACCTGCTCAGCGCAAGGCGCCAAGCGCTCAGCGTCCCACGGGCGAGGGCGGACGTCGGCGTCCAGCCCATGCCGCCCCAAGTGCCCATGCGACTCCTGTGCGCCGGCCGGCTGCGAGACGGCGTTCCTCCTTGCCCATCGTCATCATATCCGCGGTAACGGTAATGATCGCCGGCGCCCTGACGTTCTTTGTGCTGCGCTCCTGTGTGAGTGGCGGCGATACGGGGACGCAAGACGCAGGTCAGAATGGTGCCGCAGCGGATGGGCAGGCAGGCGGGACGGCCGATGCCGCCACCGGAAAGGCACGTGACGGTTCTGTGGACATAAACCTGCTGATGGTGGGCGACATCCTCTTCCATTATCAGGTACGCCAGAGTGGACTCAAAGATGACGGCACGCGCAACTACGACCACGTGTATGCGCACGTGCTTGACGAGTTGAAGGATTTCGACATCAAGGTGCTGAACCAGGAGACGCCGCTTGGCGGAAACGTCTACACTGGGACGGCACCCGATGGCTATGACGGCTATCCCGAGTTCAATGGTCCTCAGGAGATGGGAGACGCGGAAGCCAAGGCTGGGTTCAACGTGGCGCTCAAGGCGACCAACCATGCGATGGACAACAGCGGCAACTTTGATGACCCCTATACGTTGGTAAAGAGCGAGCAAGAGTTCTGGACGAAGAAGCATCCCGAGATGAATGTCATCGGCGAGGCGATATTGTCTGACTCCAACTCCACCGCGGACGACGTGTACGTGTACGAGAAGGACGGCTTCAAGGTGGCTCTGCTCAACTACACGCAGGACCTGAATGGCAACGAGTCACACGACAGGCAGGGCGTCGTCTCTATGCTGGAAGAGGAGCACGTGAAAAACACCATGGCAAAGGCTCGTGAGCTGGCCGACATGATCGTGGTGTTTCCCCATTGGGGCGAAGAGTACAATCTGGAGCCGGTAGAGATGCAGCACGAATGGGCGAAAACGTTCATCGACGAAGGAGCTGACGTCATCATAGGCAATCACCCGCATGTCATCGAGCCAGTGGTGGCGCTTGAAGGCAAGGACGGGAAGAAGGTGCCATGCTATTGGTCTACGGGCAACTTCATCAGCACCTCTCCCAGCAACGAGAGTCTTGTAGGTGGCATCGCCGAGGTAAAGTTGCACAAAGACAAGGACGGCAACTGCTCGGTGACGTCCGCGCAGTTCAAGCCGATTATTTCTCACCTCGGTCTCAGCACCGACATGACCACCTACCTCGTCAGCGACTGGACCGACGAGCTGGCGGCGTCCAACTGGCTCAACACCACCGTGAACCCAAACACCGACAACACCTCGCTGACGCCTGCCTGGGCTCACGAGTTCTGTGCCGGTGTGCTCGGATCGGGCTATGACCCAAAGACAGGCGTCTTTGATTTGAAACTGTAGTGGGGCATTCCCTTTACATCGTCTCGTTTGCCGCAAGGGGGTCCCTACCTAAAGGAGGTGGGACACCCCTTGCGGCAATTATGGTATTTCACGTGAATCGTCCCCTCAAACGGCCCTTGGCGACTCGAAGGCCTGCTTTTCAAGACGCTCATATATTTGTGGGATGAGCTCAGGAATGCTGCGCAGCGTGAACTCGCCTGGTTTGAGCGTGCTCGAGAGGGTGGGGAGGAGCCGAATGGCCACATCGAAGGCGAGAAGGAATCCCCGCGTGCGGATTCCGAGCCGCTCGAGTGGTGCGACGAGCCTTCCCATGAATGCGGCCAGATTGCGCAAGGGTACCATGCGCATGAATGCCGTACACGCAGAAGCCACCCCGATAAGTCGCAAGAGGGAACGAAGCGACTCTTCCACGGCAGTGTTTGGCGAGTTGAAAAGCTGCATCACGAACGCAAAGGCTGCAAACACGACCATAGGTCTGAGCGAGCGCATCAATCTGGTGAGCCCCACGCGTGCGAGCGCACACGTGAGCAGACCAGCCGCGCATAGAAAGCCGAGCACTTCGAAGCTGCTCACGTGGAGGATTGCTATGACGTACGCGACGAGCACTGCGGGAGGGAACATACTCAGATGCTCTTTGGAGGTGGAGTCTGTTTGAGCATGTGTGTCTTGCGTCCAATGAAGAGTCTCGCTGGAGGCACCGGTCGATTCGTTGGGAATGCGACTTGCAAGACCTTTGGCCAGAAACCCGCAGATTGCCCCCGTCACGCATCCCGCGATCATAAGTGCGGGCGCAAGATACCACACAATGGACGTGCCGAGTAGAACGGATGCCACGACGAGCTGGCCGACTTCATGCAAGAGCGCTCCGACGATGGAGAGCATGGGCAGCTGCATGCTGCGAAGCATCGAGAGCGGGGCCATGCCAGCGAAGGCTAGCAGCGATCCTGCAGCAGCGTAAGCCATCGTGAGCGGTGACCCGAAGATGAGGCTCGTCGAGAGGACCTTGATAGCACTGATGGCAAATGCGCCGGATATGTCATGACCGTCGAGCGCCACGAGCACGGCGATGTTTGCGAGGCCGAGTTTCACGCCGGGGATGGGTATGGGAATGAACGTCTCCGCATACCCGAGAAGCATGGCAAGGGCCGACAAGACTCCTATGCGAGCCCAACGGTGGGCCTCTTGGGGAGTGAGACTGCTGGTTGTCATCGTTAGCGGGCGACCAAATCGACGTTGTCCGTAGAGGCGGCGCTGCCGTTGTCGCCGTAGGAGACGGCGGTTGTGTCGAGCTCGCCACTTGAGGACCCTTGCGCAACGATCTCGACCCACAGCTTGTGCGGGAGGCAGATGATTTGCTGGCCGGGCTGTGAGATGGGCTGCTGCTGCGTGCAGTTGCCGTGCGGGCAGTCTGCCTCGGTCATGCGCACGGTGCCGTTTGCTATGGTGACTACATTGCGGCCAAGGCTCGTCTGGAACTCTAGGGTATTGTCTGTGTCAAGCGAGGCGGTGCGTTTGCCGCCTTCGCCGTCGTGAACGATGACCACGAGGCCTCCGCGCGGCGCTCCTTGGGTGTCGAGATAGCCTACTGCCAAGAATGATCCGGCAAGTATGGCTACTATTGCGATGCCGGCGATGATGGTGGCCAGGTGCGTACGTATGAACTGCATGCCGCTCCTCTGTGCGAGTCGATGTGCCTCGGGTAGCACAATACGTTAGGGTACAACAAAACTCGCTCGTTGGTGTGCCGTCGTTTGGGATCTGTCCGCGATGCGTAGGTGCTAGACTACTGCGGTAACCGTCCGCCATGACGCCCGACGAGCATGAAGAGAGGAACGGAATGAAGGTCTCACGAAGGAGTTTCTTGCGTTTGTGTGCGGCATGTGCGACGGCTCCCCTCTGGGCGGCTCCACTTTCGGGGTGCGCCGCAAGACCTGAGTTTGTGCAGCGGACCTTCTTCAATTTCGATACCGTTTGCACGCTGGGTGGGGTCATGGACCAGAGCGTCCTCAACGAGGCTCAGGAGATGTGTGAGCACTTTGAGCAGTTGTTTTCTCGCACTATCGCCACTAGTGACGTGGCACGTATCAACGCGGCGGCGGGGGAGGTGGTGGAAGTGGATTCCCAGACCGCTGAGCTCGTGCGCCTCGCGTTGGGGTATTGCGAGAGGTCGGACGGGCTTTTCGATATCACGATTGGGGCGGTGAGCGAGCTTTGGGATTTCGCGGAGGGGGTCGTGCCGAGCGATGAGGCGATTGCCGACGCGCTTCCCCATGTGGGTTGGCAACGCGTAGTCGTAGGGCAAAACACCGTGCGGTTGGAGGATCCTGACGCGCGCATCGATCTCGGCGGCATCGCGAAGGGCTACATTACCGATCGGCTCATGGAGCTGTACGCGACCCGTGGTGTGACGGATGCGTTTGTAAATCTTGGCGGCAACGTGGCAGTGATGGGGCACAACTCCGAGGGAAGGGCATGGAACGTAGGCGTACGCGATCCTGAGGATGCGAGTGGCACGCAAGTCGTGGCGACCATCAGCACCGAGGGCGGATCGCTGGTCACCAGTGGCTTGTACGAGCGGTCCTTTGAGAAGGATGGCAAGCGTTACTGGCATATCCTCGATCCGCGAACGGGCTATCCCGTGCAGACAGACGTGGTGTCAGCGTCGGTGTATGCGCGGGCGTCCATCGATGGGGATGGCTACACCAAGCCCCTCTTTATGATGGAACGTGACGACGCCCTTGCGTTTGTCGAATCGCATGAAGGCATCGAGGCGCTGCTTATCGCCGCCGATGGCAACATCTTCACCACCCGCAACGCTCATTTTGTCAAAAGGAGCTAGAGGCGTTTTGACATTTCACCGCTTTTGTTTTCCCCATCAGTAACTTGCGACGCGAGGGATTCCGTATCCGCTCGGTATGCCGAACGACGTCAATATGTGGCAGAACTTGCGTGTGTTGACAACGTCTCTATACGAGAAACGCATTACTTTGGAGCCTGATCCCGTAAGCCTTGATTCACGGAGCCTCTCATTTGCGAAGACATCTACGGCATCGAGCCCATTGGTCATCACGGGATTCTTGTACTTTTCGCGGCCGTCCATCTCACCGATGATGTTGCCGCTGGGCAACCTCCAGTAAAAGTCAACTCGATACTCTTCGCTGGGGTTCACGAGGTCGGGAATGCCGACTTGCAACTCTGGTGGCATATAGCCGTTTGCAATCATCGTCGCACGAGCAATTGACTCACCGCCGCTCTCTGCGAGACCGTTTGCGAGTGCGGCGGTCTCCTTCGCGCGCCACGAATCGAGATAATGGCCTCGCATTGGTTCGAGCAGCCGTACGAGCTCGGAGCTTTTCATGTCCGTGGTCCGCAGTACGGAATCTGCGAGCGCGAGGCCTTCTGAAAAACTACTGCTATTGATGGTGTCGAAGAGGGTGCGGGCTATAGATGTCACTTGTATACCATTAACTTCAGTTATTTCATCGTTGGTAATGACATGCCGTACGATCTTTCGGCTACTTCGTGAATGCGACTGTCGTGTACATCGAACGTGAATGACGTCAAGTCGTCTGTATGAAACGGAGAGTCCATAAAGAACGGCGGCGGAAAAGCTGGCAAAGACCCAAGTGGGATGAAGCTGTGCGAGCGTGCGGAGCTTGCACTGCTCTTGTTCGAGGCGGCTGAGCGATGACCAATGATCGGGCAGGGCGTATATGCGCGGAGCGGGAGATACCAAATCCGCACGAATACATGCTCGTCTGAGTTGTCGTGCATCTGAAGCGGAGCGGGGATATATGCAGGTCTTCATTGTGTGCGCCTGTGCGAGCCGTTCGCGCAAGTCGGAGCCGATTCCTTTGCTCATGGCATGCCTTTCACTAGATATTGAAATAGGAGCGCACTACCATACGAGAGGCTGCTAGCGGCAAAATCGCAGTTGGCGCGCGGTAAATGCGCGGACGCTCGCCACGCTTTTGAGGCGAGGTGGCCATAGCCCCTGCTATTATCGGAGTTCTATATAAAGGTTGGAATTGTCCAATAGATGTGCACGTCGATTTGAGAATTGTTTATTCACGAAATACGCACAATACATAAAAAGAACCAAACGTTGGCTCGCCACCGAGTGCGTTTTTTCGTGCGGCAGAGGGCACGTGTCAAGACTGACGGATGTTGATGTGTGGGCATGGCGCGTACGTATCTCAGGGAGACCTCGATGTGCAACATCCGTGTTCGGATTGGCCATCAACATGTCCGTTTATGCACACGACTGAAGCTGCGGTGTGCACAAACGGACACATTGGTGGGCGCTAAAGATATATCGTGTCCGACTTTGCACACACCTCTGTCATGCGTGTGCTTTTCCGGACAAGTGAAGGTCGATTCCAGCGCCTTGAAGTCCGTTTGTGCACACGCACGGGCGTTCCGTGTGCACAAACGGACATGTGCGCGGCAAAGAAGGGCAAGACGTGTCCGATTTTGCACACGGCAAGAGCGGCCGTGTGTATAAACGGACACGTATGCGACGAATAAGGGCGGTACATGTCCGTATTTGCACACGCAATTTATGACGTGTGTAAATACGGACACGCAAAGCCCGGTTCAGGCGATTGCGCGTCCGTATATGCACACGAGATGCTCAAGCGTGTGCAAAGTCGGACACAAGATTGGCCGTATCGCGCCGTTATTGTCCGTTTGTACACACCATCGAATTCCCTGTGTGCACAAACGGACAATAACGATGAGTGAGGGACGTGAGCGCCTCCGTATGAGCGAGCGGCAAACGGCTGACGGTTCCGAACGGTCGACCGAAAGACGAATTTGTTACCTCACAATAACCATTTCCACAGAAAAGCACGCGTAGTTACAAAACGGGAAACCGCAAAAACCTCGGAGTCTCCTATGCGTACGTTTCGCAATCCATTGGGTGTTCTTGCCACCATGCTCGTGGAGCTCGCTTTTGCCGCGCCGAAGTCCATGGCAAAGAAGAACGGCTCGCAGCAGGAGTACAACGACGGCGTGACGGCGCTCATCGCCGTGTGGTACTTCTCACTGCGACTCCCACTCAAGTCGTTCTTCCGCTTCACATCGATCTTTGTGTTT
>CACXZL010000066.1 GCA_902772085.1 uncultured Coriobacteriaceae bacterium
CAGCGGACCGTCTGCGGGCTCTTCGAGTACGAGGATCAGCCGGTTTCCAGGGATCGCCGCATGAAAGGGGACGGCCTTCCCGTTGCAGACAAGCTCGAGCGACTCAAGCTTGTTGCCGTCGATCACAAGACCATCGCCTGCGTTCTCGAAGCGCAGTGCGACCTTCTGCCCTTCGCGTGTCACCTCCACGCAGCGCGGCGCATCGGCAAGAAGGTCTTGTCCAAACAAGTGCCTGAGCGCAAGGAGGGCGAGTCGCTCGCCTACGGGCTTCTTCGACTTGGGATGGATGTCGAGCCTTGTGCCCGTGTCGCCTATCGAGCAGAGCCATGCATGGCCGTCCTCGTCTGCGACTTGCTGCTGACCTGCGCGGATCGTGGGCCAGTCGTGTGCGGCAAACATCCACCACGACTCGTAACCCGGAAGCTGCACCACGAGGAAGGGCAACTCGGGCTCGTGCCAGGCAGCTCGCCAGTCTGCGATGATGGTGCGGAGGGCCTCGGCGTGCCGAGCCTGCGCGCCATCATCGTCGTCGTCGCTCTCGCCTTGGTACCACAGCACGGCTCGTGCGGCAAAGCCTGCGATGGGCTGCACCATGTAGGTGAAGAGGGCACCGGGAGCGTCTTTGGCGGGGGCCATGAGACCGGGGTGCCGGGATGTCGTCCCAGATGTCGCGTCGAACCCGCCAATCGTCAGGCCACCCACATCCGCAGGGCCGGACTGGCTCTGCGCCTCGGCTGCCATGAAGGCTTCCACTTGCTCCTTCGTGGGTGTCTGTGGAAGGAAGAACTCGTTCCAAGCTGGCCAAGTGGCGTAGCCCTTGTCGTTCATGGGGTTCAGCCGGGCGTTGGCCAGGAGCTCCTCGTAGGGAAGACCCTGCAGCTTGGTCTCGAAGGCCGCCGTCTGCTCTGGCTGGACGGCGCGTCCGTGCTCGGGCGACATCCAGGCGAGCGACTTGGTGCCTCCGTAGTTGCAGCCTACGATGCCCACGGGAACGTCGAGTACGATCTCGAGGCCTCGCGCGAAGTAGTATCCGACCGCCGAGAAATAGTCGAGGTCCTCGGGCGTGGCTTTGCGCCAGATGCCTACCTTGGAGTAGTCGAAGTCGTGCGTCTGGCCGGGATACGAGCATTTGGGCTGGTCGTAGAAGCGGATGCGGGGATTGGTGCAGTTGAGCCGATACGCCTCGACCATATGGTCGTATCGCATCCAAAACTCCATGTTTGACTGACCTGCGGCTATGAAGACCTCGCCAACTGCGACGTCGGTGAGCACGACGTGCTCGTTTCCAGACCGCACCTCGAGCACCTCGGCTTCCGAGGCGCTGAGTGGCGGCAGCGTGCATTCCCAACTCCCGTCCTCTTCGGTCGTGCACGAAGCCGTCTTTCCCTGCACGCTCACTTCGACGCGCGAGCGCGGGTCTGCATGGCCCCAGACGCGCATCGGAAGCTCGCGCTGAAGAACCATGCCGCTTGCAAAGATGGGTCCGAGATTCAATGACATGTGCTTGTTCGTTCCTTTCTGACTGCGTCAACGTACGGGGGATCATCCCGTTTTGCGTTTGTTCTCTCTCCACCATTATTTCCGAAGTGCGAGGGCTTGTCCAGCGGCCCGTGGCGGTGCCGATGGAGTCACGTGCATGGCGCGACATCTTGCGGCCGTTGCGAGAGCGACGAGGCGACGCCTTTGCGGGGCGTTGTTGCGGAAGTCTGGCGCTCGGGCATCTCGGTCGCATCTCATCGGTTAGAATAAACATATGCAACCGCATGCGACGTAAGGAGCGATCAATGGAGCTGAGGGCTTGGACATACGAAGAGTTTCCCGCGTTTGACGAGGACGTCCCCGGGGCAATCTGGCTCGACACCACGGGTGACGAGGTGGGGGTGACGTACGTGCCGAATGTGGAATACGAGTGCGTGGACGGCGTGAGCCGAGTGCTGCAGATCCTCATACCCCGTAGTCGCAATGCCAAGCTGGCGGCTTTGGACGCCGCGACTGCCCGGACGTATCCCTGCGTAGTATATGTGCAGGGATCCGGCTGGATGAAGCAGGACGTGTACGGGAACGTGCCCTGCATCGCGCGCCTCGCCGAGCGTGGCTACGTGGTCGCCGTGGTGGAATACCGGGACAGCTCGATCGCGAGCTTTCCGGCGCCTGTCCAGGACGCACGCAATGCCGTCCGGTTCATGCGCGTGCATGCCGCCGAATATGCCGTCGATCCCGCGCGTGTGGCGGTCATGGGGGACTCGTCGGGCGGACATACGGCGGTCTATACGGGTATCCTGCACGACGACGACACGCCGGCAAGCCTCTTTCCGGGCGTGTCGGCCGAAGTCTCCTGCATAGTCAACTATTTTGGCTCCACCGACTTCACCTTCGAGGACTCCAATCCCTCGACGTCAAACCACAACCTTCCCGACTCGCCCGAGGGCATGGAGATGGGCGGCGTCGACCTTCGTGAAGACCGGGCCGCCCGAGAGCTGCTGTCCGTGCGCTGCAACGTGAGGCGCGACACCGACATCGCCCCCGTGCTCACGATCCACGGTACCAAGGACCGCATCGTGAACGCGCGCTGCAGCGTCCTTCTCCACCAGCGCCTGGAGGAGACGGGGCACGAAAGCCAACTGTATCTTTTGCGGGGTGCGGACCATGGCGGTCCAGAGTTCTGGATGCCCGAGGTGCTCGACGTCGTGGTCGGCTTTCTTCGCGAGCATCTCTGAGCGTAAAGTCGACTGACCCATGATTATAAACACCGGTGCGCGTACCGATACCGCGCAGTGGTACGCTCCGTGGTTGCTCCGGCGCTTCGAGCAAGGCTTCGTGTGCGTGCGCAACCCGCTTTTTCCCCACAAGGTCAGCCGCTACGAGCTGGACCCCGCGGTCGTGGACTGCGTGGAGTTCTGCTCAAAGAACTACGGACCGCTCCTGCCGCGGCTGTACGAGATAACCAGTCGGTTCCACACGCACTTTCACTACACCATCACCGCCTACGGACCCGACATAGAACCCGAGGTGCCCGACCTCGACGAGAGCGTCCACACGCTGTACGAGCTCGAGCGGCGGGTCGGGGCACGACGCATCTGCTGGCGCTACGATCCGGTGTTGCTCACGTCCGACTACACGGTGGAACGGCATCTGGAGACCTTTGGCTGGCTTGCAAAGCGCCTTGCCGGACACGTGGACCGCTGCGTTTTCAGCTTTGTCGAAATGTACAAGAAACTCGAGCACAACTTCCCTGAGCTCGAGGTCATAGGGCCCGCCGACCGGGACCGGCTGGCGGCGGGGCTGGGCGAGGCCGCCGCGCGCGCCGGCATTCCCATCCAGACGTGTGGAAACAACGGCCTGTGGCCGCAATACGGCATAGGCATGAGCGCCTGCACGACGCTCGAGATGCTGGGCGCGGCCAACGGCGTGGAGTTCAAGCGGCTCAAGCACAGGGGACAGCGCAAGGGTTGCGGATGCTTCGAGTCTCGTGACGTGGGCGCATATGACTCCTGCCCCAACGGGTGTCGTTACTGCTACGCAAATCGAGACCACGACAAGTCGCTTTACAACTACCTGCACGCACACGATCCGGAGAGCCCGCTTCTGCTGGGACATCTGGGCGAAGACGACGAGCTGGTCCAGGCGCCGCAGAAGAGCCTGATCGTACGCAACTCTCAGCTCTCGCTGGGCATCTGAACGGACGTCGAGACGGTGACGGGCGGCTTGGGCACGAGTCCTCAAAAGCCGTGTCATATTGCGCGGAATATATTAGTATGGTCTTGTTCGAACTGGACAAACGCGACCGTTGTGAGGGGGCTCATATGATCGAGAAAGTCACGGCCGTTATCGCCGATGTGGATGGCACCATAAACGTCAAGGGCAGCAAGCCGCTTCCTCGCACGCTCGCCGCCATGGAGGCCCTGCACGAGCGGGGCATACTCTTTGGCACGGCGTCCGGTCGGCCGCTGGACCATCGCTCGTTGGACAAGGCGCATGAGTGGGGTCTCTCCTTTGACTTCGACCTCGCCATCGGCATGAACGGCGGGGACCTGTGGGACAAAGACCACGAGGGCATCGAGCACATCATGCGGTTGAGCAAGGACTGCGTGGGCGAGATTCTCGAGTTCATGTGGCCGCTCGACTGCAACGTCATCGTCTACGAGAACGCCTACGACCACGTGCTGGTCAAAAGGCTCGACCAGCACCTGAAAGACAGCGTCATCCGCAACAAGTCATTCTGGGAGTACGCCACGCCTGAGGAGATGGCACGCAAAGACACCGGCAAGATCGAGATTCAGTACGACAATACGCCGGAGATGGACAAACTCATCATGGACACGGTGCGCGCCCATCCTTCACCCAAATGGAGTGCCGTGCGCACGTTTCCCGGTACGGTGGAGTTCATGACGCCGGGGCTCGACAAAGGCGTGGCCGTGCGCCGCTACGCCGAGCGCAACGGCATCCCCCTGGGCGAGATCATGGCCTTTGGCGACATGGACAACGACATTCCCATGATCGAGGTCGCCGGTTGGGGCGTGTGCATGGCAAACGGCTGTGACGAGTGCAAGGCCGTCGCGGATGCCGTGACCGAGTACGGCGTGCTCGAGGACGGCATGGGTCGCTACCTCGACGAGTACGTGCTCGGGTAGGCGGATGACGGTGGTGTCCGCGTGATCGGAGTGACCCTTCGCGTGGCTTCGCGAAGGCGTCCCCGCTCCTGGAGGCATTTTGCCGGCTGTGGATCCGTTGACTCTCCGTGGCGTCTCTTTACGTATCCTGGCGAGGAAATCGCGAGCGTACAAGGAGAAGCCATGGACAGCCGCAAACGACGTGAGCAAGAGTACCGTGAGCTTGGGTATGACGTCAAAGCCTTCGACCGACACATAGGCGCCGTGTCCGACGAGAGGGAGCAAGACTATCTCCGCTCGTTGGAGGCGGGGTTCTTAGACGCACGCGCGCACCCCTCGGCGCCGTATGTGCCGAGACTCTTGCACAACGACAAGGCGGCGTCGGAAAACGTACTCTCCACCTTGGAGCTCGAGTTCCAGCGATGCGAGCGGTTTGACATCTCGGTGGCGTTTGTGACGAAGGATGGCGTCACGGTGCTCATGAGTACGCTGCTCGACCTGGAGAGGCGTGGCGTTCCCGGAAGGGTCCTCGTGAGCACCTACCTGGGGTTCAACGACCCCGACGCCCTGGACCGGTTGGGGGCCTTCACAAACATCGAGCTGCGCGTCTTTGAGGGATCGCTGCATTCCAAAGGCTATCTCTTTGACGCGCGGGGCCTGTGCACGCTGGTCATAGGCAGCTCGAACTTGACGCAAGGTGCGCTGCTGGCCAATGCCGAGTGGAATCTGCTTGTGAAGACGTATGAGCACGGCGCGATTTGCGATGCGACGAAACGCGAGTTTGAGCGACTGTGGGAATCAGCTCAAACTCGGCAGGTCACTGAAGAATGGCTCTCGAGCTATCGGGCGAGCTGGAAGCGCCCTGCATCTCAGGGGTCTTACCGGTCAAAGAAGGGCGACGCGTCGCCCTGTATGGCAGGGACGTCCAGCTCAGCCGTCCCCGTCGCCCAAAAGGCACACATCGAACCAAACAAGATGCAGATAGAGGCGCTGCAAAACCTCAAGAAGCTTCGGACTGCTGGCGCCACGCGAGCCTTGCTGATTTCCGCGACAGGTACGGGCAAGACCTTCTTGGCGGCATTCGACGTCGCTGCGGTGAATCCTCGCAGGATGTTGTTTGTCGTACATCGCGAACGTATCGCGAAAGACGCGCTCGACAGCTTCGCGAGGGTGGTCGGTCCCGAGAGGCGGCTCGGCCTATACACCGGAGGCGCGCGGGAGCTTGATGCGCACTATCTGTTTTGCACCGTTCAGTCGCTCGCTCGGCATCTGGAGGAGTTCGGACGAAAGACGTTTGACTACGTGGTCTTCGACGAGGCGCATCACGTGGGCGCTGGCAGCTACCAGAGAATCGCCACGTACTTTCAGCCAAAGTTTATGCTTGGCATGACCGCGACGCCCACCCGCAACGACGACTTCAACGTCTACGACTTCTTCGACAACAACATCGCCTATCAGATCACGCTGCAACGCGCGCAAGAGGCAGACATGCTCGCGCCGTTCCACTACTTCGGCATTCATGACCTTACGGTCGATGGCGAGGAGATCGACGAAGTCGCGGATTTCGTACGGCTCACGTCTGCCGCGCGCGTCGATCACGTGATCAGGCAACTTGAGGTGTATGACGTGGACTCCGTGAGACGAGGGCTCGTGTTTTGTTCGCGCAAGGAGGAGGCGCACCGACTTGCGGCCTTGTTTAATGAACGTGGCTACCGGTCGGTTGCGTTGGACGGGTCGTCGAGCGACGCTCAGCGCGAAGACGCGATCGAGCGCTTGGAGTGCGAGCGCTCCGGTCGTGACGACTGGTTGGAGTTCATCTTCACCGTAGACATCTTCAACGAGGGCGTGGACATTCCCTCGGCAAATCTCATAGTCATGCTGAGGCCAACGGAGTCCGCCATCGTCTTCGTGCAGCAGCTTGGACGTGGCTTGCGTCGCCACGAAGGCAAGGACTACGTCCTGGTCCTCGATTTCATCGGCAACTACAAGAAGAGCTACCTGATTCCCATAGCGCTCTCTGGCGATCGCACGTACAACAAGGACAACCTTCGCCGCTTTATCCAAGAGGGAAATCGCATCATTCCCGGCTGCTCGACCATCAACTTCGACGAGGTGTCGGAGAAGCGCATCTACCAGCTGCTCGACGAAGAGAAGTTCAGCTCGGTGAAGCTCATCCGCGGGGAGTATCATGCGCTGAAAAACATGCTCGGGCGCATCCCGTCGCTCATGGACTTCTACGAGAACGGCGCGATAGACGTGCAGCTGATATTTGGAAACAACAACCTCGGTTCGTATCACGCGTTTCTTTCGAAATACGAGAAGGGCTACCAGGTCAAGTTCACCAAGGCGCAAGAACAAATGCTCCGGTTTGTATCGCAGAAGCTCGCATCGGGCAAGCGCGTGCAGGACCTGCTCTTGTTGAGGGAACTGATGAGGCGTCCAAGCGTCTCGATGGAGCGGTATGAGGCCGCGGTGCATGAAGTGTCGCCATCGCTGCCCGTGGCCGCGTGTTCGGTGAGGAGCATGCTCAACGGCAGATTCCTCACGGGGACGCAGGCGTCGACGTTCTCGTTGAGCAGGTTCATCGCGGAAGGGGAGGGCGACTTTTGCGTCTCGGGCTTGTTTGCGAAGGCGCTTGGGGACGCCGAGTTCCGACGCCAGCTCGAGGAGGTCGTTGACTATGGCATCTTCGTGCACGGAAAGAGGTTTGCGGACAACTACGACCATACGAGTCTGGTGCTGTATCAAAAGTACACGTATGAGGACGTCTGCAGATTGCTGGAATGGGAACGCAACGTGAACGGCAACTCCATTGGCGGGTACTTCTACGACGAGGCCACAAACACGTTTCCGGTCTTCATCAACTACGAGAAGGGCGACGACATCTCCGACACCACCAAGTACCAGGACCGTTTCATAAACCCGTCCCGACTGATCGCGATTTCAAAGAGCCAGAGGAGGCTGGACTCCAAGGACATCGAGCGCCTGCGCCATGCGGACGAGACGGGCATGCGGACGTATCTCTTCATGAGGAAGAACAAGAACGACTCGGAATCGAAGGAGTTCTACTATCTTGGGGAGATGCGCCCCACTGGTCGGTTCGTGCCCATCGTGATGGCCGGCACCAACACGTCCGCCGTGGAGATCGAGTACGACCTGCTCACCCCCGTGGCCGACGAACTCTACGACTACCTCACCTCCGGCATCACCTTTTAACATAAGGGGTACTCCCATTTGAACAAAAGGGGTACTCCCTT